>DATCIV010000226.1:0-4861 GCA_036507575.1 Candidatus Bipolaricaulota bacterium
GAAAGAATCCCCACGAACAGGTTTTCGCTCATGTCCTGCAACGCGAGCTCGAGCTTGAATTGAACGCCGAATTGTTGAGCCAACCCCTGAAGAAAATCGATGCCCGCCATCAATTCCGTGCGCCGCTGCGGATAGCTGGCGGTGGCCAGCCAGATCTCCTTCAGCTCCAGCACCCCTTTGGGCGCCACGATCACCAGGTCGTAGCGCTTGCCGGTGGGGTTTTCCAGGAAGGGCAGGTCAAAGGGGGAGCCCACCGGCGCGATCACGGCGTCCACGGCGGCAAACAGCTGCGCCTGCTGCTTGAGTAGGCCGGCGATGGCGTTGACGGCGAGCGACTCGACCAACCCTTCGGTTTCGTCCACGATGAGCACTTTGAGGGGAGCTTGTCCCCATGCAGTGACAAACAGCATCAAGGACAAGGCCAACCCGATGATGGCGGGTTTAAGAACCTTGATCGACAGCCCGTTTTCAGCCGCTAAAGACTTCGGCTCGATTGCAGAACAAGTGTTGTTGGGCACTCGAAAAACTCCTTTCGGCTAGCTCTGGCAGGCGGCGACGCCCCAGGCGCCCGCGGCCCCGACCGGGAGGCGGCCAAAGCGATCCAAACGCCAGAGTGTGGCTGGCTTTTTGCCGCTTGCGGGCAGAGGGGTGAAGTCGAACTCCTGGGTGGTGACGTAGAGCGTTCCGCCCGCGTCCACGGCGAGCTGGAACGGCTGAACCAGCTCGGCAAAAGGTTCAGTGCTTTGCAGGTCTTGACTGAGGCGTATGATTTCCCCTTCGAGGTAGTTGCCAAGGAAGATGTCGCCTCCCGAGCCGCTGGCCACGGCGTGCCAGGGGAAACCCACGTCCACCTTCTCCGGCTTGCCCACGCTGGAGCCGAGTACCGATGAGCGATAGAGGTACCAGTTCTTCTGCGTGCCCGCGCCTGCGGTGAACAGCAGGTGGCCTGCAAACGGCCTGCCTGAGGGCGTGTTGGGGATGAAGGCCAATTGGCGCACCTCCGGATCGCGCGGGTTGATTACGCTCTCCAGTAAATCGAGCAACTCCTGCAGATCCGATGGTTTTACGATCTGGGTCGCTTCCGAGTTCCCTGTGGGGTTAACCCTCCAGATGCCGGTGAACTCCGTCTTTCCGGGGAAGACGCCGGTGCCCATGAACAGCTCTCCGGCGTCGTTGATCGTCATCCCGATCACGAAGGCGGTGGGCACGCGCGCCACGATGTCGCCACGATTGCCGTCCGTCGCGTAGCGCACGATGCGCGTTTCCGGAACGTCGTTTGGCTCCACGTCGCCGCCGCTGTGCAGTGCGAACTCGGCCACGTACAGCCCGCCGCCGGGAGCGCACGCGATGGCGGTGGGAAAACTCAGGCTGGATGCAATCGGAACCACGCCCTGCAACTCGAAGTTGGCTTTGGCCAGGGAACCCGAGAACCGCAGGTTGAGGTCCACTTCGGGGATGCTGACATGGACTGAGGCGCTGCCCTGTCCCCAGGAAACACCGCCGCTCAGCAACAGCAACAAGACGCACCCCATGCTCCAGCGCACGAACTGCCTAAAATCCATGAACCGCTCCTTTTTCAATTCCGTCAAAGCCTGTCGAGTCCCAGGGCTTTGAGCTTCGCCGGGGTGGGTCGTCCTTGGTCGTCCCAGCCGCGCAGCTGGTAATACTCCTGCAACATGACTTGCATGGCCTCGTCCGTCAGCGCCTTGCCGTCGGCAGGACCGCCGTTCTTCAAGGGCCGCTTGAGCCGGGCCGGCAGCGAATCCTCCTTGCGCGTAAACCCCTCGCGCACGTTAAACATTCGGGTCAGGTTCCAGATGCGCTCGCCGACCTGCGACAGTTGCTCGGAGGTGATGGAGTACCCCAGCGCGGGCAGCCACTCCAGCGCGTAATCGAAACCGTAGCCGGTGAACGCGCAGCCGATGAGGCTCCACTCCAGCGCGGTGTTGTGCTGCTCGTCCATGACCACTTTGGCGTGGCCCGCGGTGCCGTAAGGATCGCGCTTGCCGCCGAAAGCGTCGGAGGCGATGGGCCAGGCCCGCATGTGGCAGGCGCCGCGGTCGCTGGTAGCGTAGGCCAGCGCCATGCTGAATGACCCGCGCGGGTCGTAGGCGGGCAGTTCCAGGTGCTTGACCTCGACTGCCGCCTCCAGCGCCTCGGGCTTGCCGATCTTTTCCGCCGCGCGGCGCGTGCCCTCGGCAAGCAGGTCGCCGATCCCTTGACGGTGGGCGATCATCTGGATGAGCTCAACGCTCTTTTCGCGATCCCCAAAGGAAATCTTGTAGTCGATCAGGCCTTTTTGAGAACACTCCATGGCGAAGCTCACGGCGTTGCCCAGGCTGATGGAGTCCATGCCCAGTTGGTCGCAGAGCGTGGCGATCTTGGCCACCGTGCTCAGGTCGTCGATGCAGCAATTGGACCCGTTCATGCCGATCGTCTCGTACTCCGGCCCCCAGCCGGTTTGGATCCCGGCATAGGGTCCGGTCTTGGGGCTCACGTTAAAGCCGCAGGCCACCCCGCACAGGTCGCAGGCCACCTTCCCAAGCGAGTTGGCCTTGATCTGATCCAGATTGATCTGGTCGGCGCCCTCGAAGGTGCCGGCGGTCCAGTTGCGCGTGGGCAGCGTGCCGGTGGCGTTGGTGATATCCACGATCTGGGGCGTGCCGCCGTCGCGGATGGATTGCAGCTCCTTGCCGGTGGTCAGCCGCATCATGTGCTTGGCGACCAAGGGCCTTACTGCCGCAGGGATCACCTTCTTGCCCTTGGCGGCCACGGCCTTGAGGTTTTTTGAGCCCATCACGGCGCCACCCCCGCCGCGCCCGGCATGGTGGGTGCCGTAATCGCTGGAAACGGTAGCGAATTTCACCAGATGCTCGCCGGCAGGCCCGATGCAGGCGGTCTTGTACTGCTCTAGCTGCTGGCACGTTTGGCTGATGGTCATACCCCAAAGCTTGAAGGCGTCCTTCAGCTGGGCTTTTCCGTCCTCCAATTGCAGGTACACCGGGTGCTTGGCGCGGCCCGTAAACAGGATCGCCATATGGTCGGGCAGCGCGTGGCGCATGGCGCTGGGGAAGAATCCCCCGGAGTAGCTGTCTGCGAACGTGCCGCTGTGGGGCGATTTGGTGGCTACGCAATAGCGCGTGGCCCCCGGAGCCAGGCCCACCAACGGTCCCCAGGCGAAGATGAGCAAGTTTTCTGGGGACAGGGGATCAACGCCAGCCTTGAGATCCTTGTACAGATAAGCGGCGGCGAGCCCTTTGCCGCCGATGAATTTCTCGAGCCATCCATCCGGGATGGGGTCGGACTGGATCTTGCCGGTGGTCAGGTTCACGCGTAGCACATGATAGTTCATTCCGCCTCCTTGAACGCTTAGTAGAGTAGCTGAGGGAGGCCGGCAGGGTCAAGGTCTCAGCGGACTTTCTCCACGCACCCGAGGTTGTCGGCATCCTTGCTGACGCGGTACTCGTGGTCGGCGCTTTCCACCAGCGATGCCTCGTGGGAGACCACGATCACCTGGCCTGCACGAGTTCGCAGCGCCTTGAACAGGTGCTCCAGCTGCCGCACGTGGTTCTGGTCCAGGAACACGGTGGGCTCGTCGAACAAGAGCGGCAGCAGCACGCCGCCGGCGTCGCTGATCACGGCATGGATGGCCGCCCGTAGCGCCAGGTTGATCAGCGCGCGCTCCCCGCCGCTCAGGATCGCAGGGCTCATGCGCTGCTCGTCGGTGCGCACCACCTCGATGTCGAACTCTTTGTTGAGCTCGATGCGGTCGTAGGCGGGGCTGGGGTCCATCAGCGTGAAGAAGTCGTTGAACACCTTATTGAGCGCGGCCAGATTCCGCTGGCGCAGGTTCAGCCTGATCTGTTCGTACAGGTCGCCCAGGCGCTGGACCTCAGTTTCCAGCGAGCCGAGCCGAGCCAAGCGTTCTTTCTGCTGCTGGATCTCCAGACCGAGCTTTTCCAGTCGTTCCCAATCCGCTTTGAGTTTGCCCTTCAATTCGCCCAGAGCGCTACGCTTGTCGTCAATGACTTTTAGTTTGGTTTCAAGTTCCAGAAGCCTTTGACCCCGTTGGTTGATTGCGACCTCAAGTTGCTGAATATCCTGTTCGCCCAGTTGGCCTCTGAGTTCCTCAAAGGAATGCGTGAGGTTGATCAGTTCCTCTTTCTGCCTGTCGCGCAGTTGCACCACGGCGGACTGTTGGGCTGTACGTTGTGCGACCCGTTCGGCCTGATGTTGGAGTTTTTCCGCGATCTCTTGGGCTTCCTTAAGGCGCTTGAGATCCGTCTTCACACGCCCCTGGCGCAGCATGAGCTGTGTGTTTTCCTCGGCAAGCGCGCGTTCTTGTTGTTTCAAGGCTTCCAGCGCAGTCGATTCAACGGTGTGGAATCGCTTCGATTCTTGGAGTTCCTGTGCAAGTTGGCTGTGCTTGTCTTTTGCCGCTTGCCAGGATCGATAGGACGTTTGCACTTCCTCCTGCAACAGCGACAGGCCCTTATTTGCTTGTTCAGTCCTCTGCGTGCAAGCTTCCAGTTGCGGCTCGATGGCTTCAAGCTTGCGCATGCACTCTGCCAGTTTCTCGTTCAACGGATCGGCGTAGTCGGCAAGGGTTGCTGCGGTGACGGGTTGTTTGCAGGTGGGACACCGTCCAGCGCTTACCAGTTCTTCCACCTCCTGGGCTTGTTCTCGCAGCGCCTTATGCTGATTTTTCAGTTCTAGATTGCCAGCTCTCAGGTTGTCAAATTGCGCTTGTTCTCGTTCGCATAGGACCTTTTGTTGAGCGATCAGGGCTTTCAGATCCAGGGTTTCCAGCGCCTCACAGCGGATGCCCAGCTTTTCCAGATTGCGGTTCAGGTTGGTGCCG
>DATCIV010000227.1:0-3729 GCA_036507575.1 Candidatus Bipolaricaulota bacterium
CGGGGGAAGGTCGGGATGAGGGGGACGTGGTCAGAGGGCTACTTTGCCTGCCTGATCGCTTCCAACGCGTGGGGGTTCTCCAATGAGGAAAGGTCGCCGGGGTCCTGATTCGACGCCGCGGCGCGCACGGCGCGGCGCACGATCTTGGCGCTGCGCGTCTTGGGCAGCTCCGAGACGAACTGCACCTTCTCCGGCTTGAAGGCTTTGCCCATCACCCGCACCACGGTGTCCATCAGCTGCTGCCGCAGCGCTTCAGAAGGAGTCTGGCCAGGTTTGAGCACGGCAAAGCACCAGACGGTTTCCCCTTTCAATTCGTGCGGCACACCCACAGCCGCTGCTTCCATCACGGCGGGGTGCTCCAGCAGCGCGGACTCAAACTCTGCGGGCCCCACGCGTTTGCCGGCGACGTTCACCGTGTCGTCGCTGCGACCGTGCAGGAACCAATGGCCGTCCGCGTCGATCGAGGCCCAATCGCCGTGCACCCAGACGTTCTCCCAACGCGACCAGTAGGTGTCCAGATAGCGCTGAGGGTCCTGCCACACGCCGCGCGTCATGCTGGGCCAGGGTTGCTTGCAGACCAGCTCACCCACCGCGCCCCGCACGGGCTTCCCGTTGACGTCGAACACGTCCACGTCCATGCCCAGCGCCGGGCCGGCGAGCGAACAGATTTTGAGCGGCGTGATGGGCAACGGCGACAGGAAACAAGCTCCCACTTCCGTGCCCCCGGACAAATTGATGATGGGAGCGCGCCCTCCGCCCACGTGCTGGAAACACCAGCGATAGGGCTCCGGGTTCCAGGGCTCGCCGGTGGAGCCGATGATGCGGATGCTCGACAGGTCGTGGGTTGTGAGCGGTTCGAGGCCGTGCTTGATGAGCGAGCGGATCAGCGTGGGGGACACCCCCAGGATCGAAACCTTGTGCCTTTCCACCATGCGCCACAGGCGATCCGGGCCGGGATGGTCGGGCGCGCCCTCGTACAAGAGCACCGTGCCGCCCACCGCCAAGGCGCCCACCACCTCCCAGGGACCCATGATCCAGCCCATGTCGGTCACCCAGAACAGCACGTCCTCCCTCGGGTGCAGGTCCACCTGATGAAAAACCTCCTGCGCGATTTTCACTAGGAAGCCGCCATGCACGTGCACCGCGCCCTTGGGCTTGCCCGTCGTGCCGGAGGTGTAAGCGATCATCAGGGGCGTTTCGGAGTCCACCGCAAGCGCAGGGCACGCGGCGAAGGGAGGGAGAAGTTCGTGCCACCAGTGATCGCGTCCCTTCGTCCATGGGACGGACCTGCCCGTCAGCGCCAGGACCACCATGTGTTCGAGCGACGGGCATTTGGCTGCTGCCTCATCGGCCGCTTCCTTCATGGAAACGAGCGCGCCCTTGCGCTGGAAGCCGTCGGCCGTGATCAGCAGCTTGGCCTGGCAGTCATTGAGGCGCGCGGCCACCGCCGGGGCCGCAAAGCCAGAGAAGATGGGCGTGAATATGGCCCCCAGCTTGGCCACCGCCATCAAGGCGATGGCGTTCTCCGGCACCATGGGCAGATAGATCCCCACGCGGTCGCCTTTTCCAATGCCCAGGCGCTGGAGCGCATGGCACAAACGATCCACCTCGGTCCGCAGCTGGGCATAGCTCAGCGTGCGCACGGTGCCGTCCTCGCGCTCGCCGATCAGGGCGGTTTGCTGGGGCGTTTTTTGCGCCTGCGCGTCCACGCACTGGTGTGCCAGGTTGAGCTTGCCGCCCACGAACCACTGGGACCAAGCCACGCCCTTGGCGGCGTCCAGCACCCGCGCGTAGGGCTCGAACCAATGGATGTTCAGTTCCCGTTCGATCGCGCTCCAAAACCACTCGATGTCCGAGGTGGAGCGCTCAAGCAGCGCACGGTAGTCACGGATGCCGTGTCGGTCCATGAAGCGTTTGACGTTGCTGCGGTTGATCAGCTCAGCGCTGGGCTGCCAGATGAATTCGGGCATGCTTATGCGTACATCCCGCGCACGCGGGCGGCCTCGGCCAGGCGGTTCACCGCCACGATGTAGGCGGCGGTCCGCATTTCGACGCCGTGGTCCAGGTGGCTGGTGAGCACGCGCTGGAAGGACTCGGTCATGTAACGCTTGAGCATGTGGTCGACGGTGCCCTCGTCCCAAAAGTAGAAGGCGCGGTCCTGCACCCACTCGAAGTACGAGACCGTGACGCCGCCTGCATTGGCCAGGATGTCGGGGACCACGAACACGCCGCGGTCGTAGAGGATGCGGTCCGCCTCCAGGGTGGTGGGGCCGTTGGCCAGCTCGATGATGGTCTTGGCCTTGATCTGGTTGGCGTTGTCCTCGGTGATCTGGTTTTCCAGCGCAGCCGGGACGAGCACGTCGCACTCCAGCTCGAGCAGCTGCTGGTTGTCGATGGCTTGCGTGTCGGGGAAGCCCGCCACGGTCTTATGCTCTTTCATGTGCTGCTTGAGTTTGCGCACGTTGATGCCCTGCTCGCAGAGGATGCCGCCGTTGACGTCGCTGACGGCGAGGATCTTGGCTCCCTGGTCGTAGCAGAATTGGGCCATATGCGAGCCCACGTTGCCGAATCCTTGAATCACCATGCGGGCGTTTCGAAAATCCATCCCCAAGTGTTTGAGCGTTTCTTGAGCCACGAAGAAGCCGCCCCGGCCCGTGGCGCCCTCGCGACCCACCGAGCCGCCCAGCACTTTGGGCTTGCCGGTGACCAGGCCGGGCATGAAGCTGTGGGCGTGCATGCTGATGGTGTCCACGATCCAGGCCATCTCGCGCTCGCCGGTGTAAACGTCCGGCGCCGGGATGTCCTGGTCGGGGCCGATGATGGGCGCAATCTCTGCGGCGTAGCGGCGCGTCATGCGCTCGATCTCGCCGACGGACATGATGGCCGGGTTGCAGCGGATGCCGCCTTTTGCGCCTACGAAGGGCAGGCTGACCACGGCGCACTTCCACGTCATCAGCACGGCAAGGGCTTCCACCTCCTCCACCGTCACGTCAGGGTGGTAGCGGATGCCGCCCTTGCAGGGTCCCAGCAGCGGGTGGTACTGCACGCGGCAGCCCTCGAAGATCTCGACCGAGCCGTTGTCCATGTGGACCGGGATGTTCACCAGCAGCTTGCGCTTGGGGACACGCAACAGCTTGCGCACCCAGTCCTCCAACTGCAAGCGGTCCGCGGCCACGTCGTAGAAGTGGCGGGCGGTGTCGAGCATGCTGATTTCGTTGAGCCGGCGCAGCTCGGTGGTGGCGCTCTTGCGCGGCTGTTTGGCTATCTTCTGCGTGGACATGGCTCCTCCTTGGTGCCGATCGCACAAAACCATCTTAATCTGGCCACGACCCAGCTGTGGCTGGCGAATCCGCGGTGACAGGGCTAGTAGGGCCCGCTCCGCGGGCGGCCTGCCTTGCAGGCTTGGGCCGGCACAGCCGGCCCTACAAAGTCATTGTAGCGATGTGCTAGCCATGGATAGGGGGCTCCAAGGCCTTGTTGAACGCGTGCAGGCGCTCGTCCACCTTGGCGTAGATCGAACCGGGCGTAAACTTGCCGCGCGCGCGCTTGCCCACCGTTTTTCCGGTGAGCAGGGCCAGGCCCTCTTCGACCGTCTTGATGGACCACAAGTGAAAGCGTCCTTTCTCGACCGCTTCCACCACGTCGCGTTGCAGCATCAGGTCCTGCTCGTTCTGGGCGGGGATGATCACCCCTTGCCGGCCGGTCAGCCCCTTGGCTTTGCACACCTTG
>DATCIV010000228.1:0-2636 GCA_036507575.1 Candidatus Bipolaricaulota bacterium
TGACGTGGTGCGCCTGTTGGTGAAGGCGGTGTTGGCCGATCCGTCTACGTTTGAACGAGTCTTGGCCGCCGTCAAGGCCGCATAGGTAAACGCATCGATTTCAACTGCGAGATTTCTTTTCTTCGCGCTGCACGTACTCCAAGATGGCTTGGATGATGACGTAGTTCAAAGATCGGTCCTGCTTTTCCGCCAGCTTGGAAATGCGCTCCAGGGGCTTTTGCTCCCGCTTGTTTTCGGGCACGTAAATGCTCAATCGCTCCATCGATTCCTCCTTGTCATGAATGATGTCAACATAGCGAATGTTTTACAAAGTATAGCGGGAAAAGGTTGAAGATTCAACAGCCTCATGCACACGCAGGATACCTTTACTATAAAAGGCTTACGGCACCCGCTGGCTTGAGCGATAGTACTTGGGCTGGCTGACGCTGCCCACCTGGTACTGGGAAAGAGAGAGGCTGTACAGCCGCAAGCCGCTTAGCACGTCCGCGCGCTCGATGCCCTCGTCCAGGTAGCGGATTTCAAAGTGCAGGTGAATCCCCGTGCTGTGGCCCGTGTTGCCCATGAAACCCAACACCTGCCCTTGTTCCACGTGTTGTCCGACGCGCACGGTCACGCTGGGATAGCGCAGGTGCCCGTAGATCGCGGTGAATCCGCCGCCGTGGTCCAGCTTGACGTAGTTGCCGTAGCCGAACTTGCAGCCCTGACAGATGATGCTGTTGCGCACCTCGACCACCACGCCGTCGGCGGCGGCCAGGATGGGCACGGTTTTTTTGCCGGTGAGCTCCCCTTCCTGGCGATTGTTGTCGATGAAGTCAAAGGCAAAGTGCGACTTTCCCGTGTGGCCCAGATTGGAGTCGCCGCCGTAGAACTTGCCGCCGGGTTGGGTGCTGAGCAACCAGTCGTAGCCGCCGGGCAGGGGCAGCTTGAAGGAGGGAATTTCCACGGGGGCAAGCGGCGCCGAGGTGGTGGCCGTTTTTTTCTCCTTGGAAGGGGTGGGCGCCGTTTCAGTTGTTGCTTGAACCTCAACTGAAGCCTTGGGCTGCAGGGTGACGTCCACCTGCTGCGGTCCAGGGCCGATGGTCAGCACCCGATCGTAGCTGATAAACCCGTCGGCCAGCGCGACGAAGGCGTACTCGCCGGGCGGGACGTCCTGGAACGAGTACCGACCGTGGGCATCGGTGGAGGTGTGGTGGTTGCCCAGCCACACGGAAACTTCAGCGACGGGGCGATCATGGGCATCCACGATGAAACCTCCGACCTGGCCCAACTCCGGGGTGCATCCCGACATGCTCAACAACAACGCCAGGGACCAAACAGCGCGCGCGCAGCGCTCAAAAACCTTCACTCTCATGAGCGCACCATAAGCAAACCCAAGACCGCCTCGCAAGGACAAAGGTCTATTGCCGGGCGGAGCTGCGACGCTTCAGCCGTGCGCGCAATGCGGTGGAGGAGACGTCTGTGCGGAAGATGGACGGGGGAATCGCTTCAAACAAGCAGCCGTATTCGACGGGGATTTCTATATCCTCCAGGGTGACAAACGCTCTCCCGCTGGCACGCCCGGCCACCAGGAAGCGCCCCCCCGCAGCGCGTATTGCCTCCAACGAGGCGCGCATTTTTTCAGGGGAGTTTTCGTAGAAGCGCGGCTGAACCAACCTGGTTGCGGTGTCCGCGCCGATGACGAAGACGCTGTTCGGGAAGACAGTCGCTTTTTTGCTGAACAGCGCAGACCAACTGAAGATCAACGTGCCTACACCCATGAACTGTTCCAAGCGCCGTTGCGCTTCCTTCAGCGGAATCGAGGGCTTGTCGGCGTTGTCCAGCGTCAGCTCAAAGTGCACCTGCCGCTTCAGAATTCTCTCAGCTGCCTGCGCCAGCTGCTTGTGGCCCTCATGCAACGGGTTGAACGAACCGGGCAGCAATGCGATGCCCGGCCAACGCTGGCCTGCGGTGACGGCGCCTTGCGGATCTACCGCCATCCATGCCAGGGATTGGCGGCTCAGCCAGGGAAGCAACCCTCGCTCGCCCTTGTGCACGCGGACGACTTCCTCAGCAACCAACTCCAACTCGGGCGCTCCCTTCACGCCGCAGGCCTGGGCCAGGGCCCGGATCAAGAGCAGGCTGGCCAGCGCTTCCTCCTGCATGCGCGTCCTTGCGCCCTTGGTCAAGGTGAGCTCGTAGGTGACCGTCCCCTTTTCATCCCTGGTGGCGACGCATACGCGATGATCCCCCCGCTTGACCCGATCTGTAGCGAGCGTTGCGGTGCAGCCCAGGCCGACGACAGGAAGATTGCCTTGGGACAGTTCCCGCGCGCGCAGATAAGCTCGGTGCGCCATGAGCTGCGCGACGCAAGGATGGGTGAAGTGATCGGGCTCAAAGCCCAGCAGGCCGCTCAAGGAAGCCGGCGCGTAGCGATCGGCGGCTTCCAGCACCGTGCGCGAGGAACCGGGTACCTGGTGCAGCCAGGCAAGCGCCTGGCTCCCTGCTCCTGCAAACTCGATCACGCAGCGGTGCGTTGCATTGTGGATGGCGGCGATGGCATCGTGTAACGCTGTTTTCATGGCTCAAACGCTTCAAGGTTAGGATCCGGCAAGGGGGCATCGAAATCGGAGGCGATAGCCACTTTGCCCTTTGCGCTC
>DATCIV010000229.1:0-4452 GCA_036507575.1 Candidatus Bipolaricaulota bacterium
GGTGCCGACGTTTTCGTCCACCCAGCGGGTCTGCAGCAGATCCGCCAAGGCTGCCATCAGCTCCTGGGACCGGGCTTGAAAGCCGAGCAAGCCGAAGTCCACGCCGCTGCCGTTGGCAAGCGCAATGAATCGGGAAGCGTCAGGCTCCTGTCGGGCGAGCCATGCGTTGGCCGCGGCTTGTTGTGCCGCTTGGCTCCGGCCCTGGATCACCAGCTCCAGCAGCGCATCGTCGTCCAGCGTGGAGGCGTGCAAAGCGGCGGACAGCGCCGGGGTCGAGGCGTTCTGCAACTCAACGGTGGCCCCGGACTCGGCCAAATTCAGCAATATCTCCGCCGAAGTCTCCCCCTGCGCCAAGGCGGTTTGCAGCCGCTGGCTGAGCACGGTGGAGGCAGCCTGCCGCACTTCGGGGGTCGCACCGTCGACGGCCAGCGATTGCAGGGTTTCGTCGCTGGTGTCCGGCGCCGGGTCGAGGCTGACCTTGATCTGGCTGAGCTGGCCGGTCACCGCGGTGTTCACGTCGCGCAGGTCTTGGGTGTCCCGAGTGCGAATCGCTTCGGGAAACTCCGCCAGCAAGTCCTTGATGGTGATGATGCGCTGCGCCGCGCCCAACTCGCCGGCGGCCTCCGACGTGGTGTTGATCAGCGCGGTGTTTTCCTCCAGCAACTGGCGCACTTCCTCAAGCAGCGCCAAGGCTTCGTCGGTTTGGCCGCGCCGGCCCTGGATGACGATCCGGTCCAGTTTTTGTTCCATTTCATCGATCAGCTGAAGCGCTTTGTCGCGCTGGGCGGACAGGAACTTCACCAGCGCCTGACCCGCCGCGATGCGAAAGCCCGGCGCCACGCTCAGGTCGGAAGCCATGGCCAGCAACTCCTCGAGCGGGTGCTCGAAGCGATTGACCGCGCCGAACTGCAGGAACAATCCGGCCAGGAAACCCGTGGCCGCCCTTTGCAGGAACTCGTCTTTGCCGTCGATCAATACGCCGCCGATGGTCGCCCTCTCGCCGCGGATCACGGCCTCCAGCAGGGGCTGGTCGGTCACGAAGACCAAGTTGGGGCGAAGCAGCGTGAACGCCGCGTTGGCGCGCGCCTGGTTGAGCGCATCGCTGTCGGCGGGGGAGATGATGTCCACCAATTGCTGCAAGGTCAGCTGGCCGCGCCCGACTGCAATGACCAGCGCCTGTTCCAGCGCATCCACCGCTGCGGCTTGCACCTGCGGGGTGGCCCCTGAGCCGGCCTGCTGCTCCAGTTGCTCCAGCGAGCGCTTGGCGCCCAGCAGGCGCTGTTGCAGGGCGGACGCCGCCGCCTGGCGCAGCTCGGCGCTGTTTTGCGGGTCGGCCGCAATCGCTTCCAGCTGTTCGATCGAGGTGGCGCGGTCCTGGAAAAACCCGAGCAATCCCAGCGCGGCCGCTTGGCGCAACGGTGCGCTGTCGGCGCCCACCACGCGCCCGATCTGATAGGAAACTCCCTCCACCAAGGGGGCAAGGCCGGCGCTGTCGGCGGGCAACTCGGGGGCAAGGCGCGCCAGGGTCGCTTGCGAAGCCGCTTGGCGTAGCGCTTCGCTGTCGCCGTCGTTGGCAAGCGCCAACAGCGCGGCGTTGTCGAGTGCAGAGGTCAGCAGCGCTTGCGCCAACGCGGGCACGGCCGCCTGGCGCAGCTCCAGCGTTTCGCCCGAGACGGCCAGCTGCTGCAATGCTTCGAGCGTTTGACCGGCGCTCAGCAGAACTTGAGCGAGCGCCACGGCTGCTCGTTGGCGCACGGCGGCAAAGGGGCTGGAGGCGGCGAGCGTTTTGAGCTGTTCGAGCTCAAGCGCCGGGGTGACCAGGCGTGCGGCAAGCGCTTGTGCGGCCGCTTCGCGCAGCTGAGGGCTTGCGCCCGTCTCGGCCAGTTGCTGGAGCGCCTCGTTGGAAATGTCGTCATCCACCCAGAGCGTGGCCAGGCCGATGGCGGCCGCCGCCCGCACCTCCGGAAACAGGTCCGTGGCGGCCAGCTTCTCCAGCCGTTCCACCGGGTCCACCGCGGCCATGCCGGGCAAGGCGACTAAGATCCAGACGAGGCCCAAAACGATGCGGCGCGTGCGTTTCATGTCATGTCCTCCCACTGAGTGCGGCTTGTTTTTCAAAATTCTCCAACGGAGTGCCGTCGGCGCAGGGACCCAGCATGGGGCCGGGCAGACGCCCCGGTACAGGGTCCACGACTCGTTTCAGGCGATAGTCTGTAGAACGCTCCACCGGGGTCCGGCCGATCGAGCGGATCATGCGCACGTAATCGGCAAACGAGCGGAACGTGCCGTGCTCGCCCCCGGCGCGCTGGGTGATCTCCTCGCTGAGCAGCGTGCCCATGAAGTCGTTGCCCCCGCAGTTGAGCAAGTGCAGGGCGAACTCGTCGCCGTACTTGACCCAGCTCACCTGGATGTTGGCGATGTTGTCCAGGTACAGGCGCGAGACCGCCATCATCAGCTCGTCCTCCTCCGCGCTGGAGGAGCCGTCCACCAACCCCAGCTGGAACAGCGGTGTGTCCGGGTGGATGAACTTGAGCGGGACGAACTCGGTGATGTTGCCCGTGCGGTCCTGCAGGTCGCGCACCACGTCCAGGTGCATCACGCGGTGCATGGCGTTTTCCACGTGCCCGTACATGATGGTGGCCGTCATGGGCAGCCCCGCTTCGGCCGCGCCCTCCATCCCCTTGACCCACTCGGCGGTCTTGATCTTGCCGGGGCAGATCGCCGAGCGGACCTCATCCACCAGGATCTCGGCGGCGGTGCCGGGGACGCTGTCCAGCCCGGCGGCCTTCAGGCGGCGATACACGTCGGCGTACGTCCAGTCCGTGCCGCGCTTGGCGTGATACGCCTCCTCCGGCGTCATGGAGTGGAGGTGGACGCCGTGCACCTTCATCGCCTTGAGCTGGCTCACGTACGTGCCGGGGTCCTTGTCGTAGGCGCGGGGCGGCTTGTAGTTGACCGGGTTTTTCTCAAGCAGGGTGCGGTGTTCCTCATCCAGCACAAGCGCCGGGTGCAATCCGCTGACCGAACAAATCTCATAGATCCCGCGGCGCACCCCTTCTTCAGTCAGCGCGTGGGATTCCTCCACCGTGCGGGTGAAGCCGTCGTGCGCAGTCTTGGCTCCCTTTTCAAACAGATGGGCCGAGTCCTTGAAGTTGCAGAACAGGCAGCCCACCGTGCACGCGGTGGTGAGGTTCAAGTTCATGTTGGCGACGAAGGTGACGTCGTCGCCCGCGACGTGCTTGCGCCGTTGATCCGCCAACTCGATGACGCGTTCCTTACGCGCTTGGTCAACGCCGGGCCGGTCGGCGCCCGTGGTGATCAATGCCACGCCGTCGGCCACCGACAATCGCTCCCCTGCGCGCGCGCGGGCAAGCGCCTCGTCAAAGGGAGTGTCGGTGCGGGGCAGGTGTTGAAACTCCCGCTTGCGGGGGCCCCGCACGCGGGGGTCCCGCAAGCGGGGGCGCTGGATTCTCGCTGGAAAATTGTCGGCCAATCCCATCAGCCTCCCACCGCAAGCGGCTGCGCGCGGCGCTCCTGCTGCAACGTGCGCCAGATGCCGGGGCTAAACCAGCCGGGGTCGTTCAGGTAGTGTGGGTACACGGCGAGCCTCTCCTTGAGCGTTTTTCCCGCTCGCTTTGCCAGCGCTTCCAGCGCGGCGAGCGCGGGCCATTGGTAATCCGGATTGATGAAATCGTCGGTCACGGGCGACACGCCGCCCAGGTCGCCCACGCCGCAGTCCAGCAGCAGCTCCACGCTGGACAAATTGGGCGGGACCTGGACTTCCACGTCCGCGGGTAGCACCGCGCGCGCCATGGCCACCGTGCGCCGCATCGTGTCCAGCGGGACAATGGGGTGGCGCCAGCGCCGATTGGGCACGACGTTTTGGATGATGACTTCCTGAATGTGACCATGCGTTTCGTGCAGCCGCTTGAGGCACAGTAGGCTGAAGGCGCGATCCTCCCACGATTCGCCGATGCCGATCAGCAGCCCTGTGGTGAACGGCACCTTGAGCCGGCCCGCGTACTCGAGCGTTTGCAGGCGTCGGCCCGGCGTTTTGCGCCGCTTGCCCAAGTGGGCGCTCACCTGGGCCGTGGTCTCCAGCATCACGCCCAACGAGGCGTTGACCTCCCGCAGCTGCGCCATCTGCTCAAGGGTCATGTCTCCGGGGTTGGAGTGGGGCAGCAGGCCGCGCTCAAGCGCAAAGCGGCAGGCGCGCAGGTGAAAGTCGTGGAGCGAGGCGTACCCTCGCGCTTCGAGCATCTCGTGCATGGCGCCGTAGCGCTCGTCCGGGGCGTCGCCGAAGGTGAACAGCGCTTCCTTGCAGCCAGCCCGCGCCCCTTGGTCCAGCACGGACTGCACCTGCGTATCGCTCATGAGATGCTCCTGGCCGGGGACGTCGTAATAGACGCAGTACGCGCAGGCGTAGCGGCAGGCGGTGGTCAGCGGCAGGAA
>DATCIV010000230.1:0-3647 GCA_036507575.1 Candidatus Bipolaricaulota bacterium
AGCGTTGAAAGCCTACGATCTGTTGGATGCAGCCCATTGGCTGATCGTCCACAACAGCGACGAAGAAATCGGTTCTAATAGCTCCAAACCGACCATCGAAGCCCTGGCGCGGCAAGCCGACGCGGCGTTTGTGTTCGAGCCGGGCCGGCCCGATGGCTCGATCGTCACCGCGCGCAAGGGGGGGCAAGCGTACGTGCTCGAAGTGCGCGGCAAGGCGGCCCATGCCGGGGTCAACCCGCAAGCGGGTGCAAGCGCCGTCGAGACTCTGTGCAGAAAAGTGATCCAACTGCACCAGCTGACTGACCACGAAGCGGGGCTCACGGTCAACGTCGGCGTGATCCAAGGCGGAAGCCGCTCCAACGTGGTGGCCGACCACGCTCGTGCCGAGGTGGACGTGCGCACGCCCACCCCCGGGCTTGCGCAAAAGGCGAAAGACGCCATTTACAAGATCTGCGAACAACCTGAGGTGCCGGGCACAACCACGCAGGTCACCTTGCGCGGCGAACGCCCTCCGTTGGTGCCGACGACGCGATCCCAGGCCATGCTGAGTTTTTTTGAGGAAACCGCTCGGGAGCTGGGCTTCCCATTGAAGTGGACCGCCACCGGCGGCGGGTCGGACGGCAACATCACGGCGGCCTGCGGCGTGCCCACGCTCGACGGCTTGGGCCCGGTGGGGGGCGGCTATCACAGCGCCGATGAATATCTGGAAGTGGATTCACTTGCCCAGCGGGCGGCCTTAAGCGCCTTGGCGTTCTACCGCATCGCCGAGAGCTTCGGGCTCAAAGCAGCGACCAAATGAGCACAAGGATGGGCAGCAGAACGCTCAGCTGCATGATCCTCCCGGTGAGCTTGGCGCCAAACCGGGAGCGGGCGATGGGCTTGAACTCCACGTACCAGCGGAACACCCACTTGGCCAGCGTGTTCATCAGGATGAACAGCATGACAGGACGGGCCAGCGGATACTCCATCCGTCCCGAGAGGTCCACTTCCATGAATCCGCTGGATTTCACCAGCCTGGGGAGCCAGGCGTCGTAGAGGAAGAAGATGGGGATCGATAGCAGCGGCAAGTACAGCCCCCAAACCCTCTGCTTCTGCTTCAAGTGGACGGGGATGAGGGAAACCACGGCCAACGCGACCAAGGCGCCGACGCACAGATACATCAGGAAATCGTTCAAGGTTGCTCCTTTGCCGTCAGGGTACGTAAGGGGCCAACGCCTCTGACACCATCCGGGTGAACAACGAGCGGCCTAAGTCGCGGTTGAGGTGGTCGCCGTTGCCGTAGTGTTCCGGTTGGATGCGGGCATCGTCGGTGAAATCAATCAAGGGAATGTCGTTTTCCTCGAAATACGCTTGCAAGTCCTTCATGTACTGGGCCAGCGCAGCCGGTTGCTGATCGGGTTCCAGGTCGCGCCGGCGCTTGAAGCGCACGAAGGCGAGTTGAATTCCGCTTCCCTTGGCGATATCCACCATCGAGGGGAGGAAGGACAAGGGAAGGCGTTTGGGGAAGTCGTAGGCGTTGTCGCTTTGCGCCTGTTCGGCTTCCAGCTGGCGCTCGTTCATCGACTCGGGGACCATGTTCCCCTCGCTAAACACGCGCGCGATCGCCTCTTCCGAGGCGGAGGCTTCATGCCCAAAGAGCAATGCAATGGTTGCTTTGACCCCGTTGTCCAGCGTTGCCTTGAATTCATCTCTCCCCTGATACATTCTCACGTGGCCCTGCAAAAAACGCTCCAGTGGGTTGAGCGTGGGCCAGTACGCCAAGCGATCGAGCAACTCCTCCTGATCAAGCGCTAACTGATCGATGCGCATTTTGTAGATGTCGTGCACGCGGAAACTTGGCTCCGTCAAGAAATGATCACGGAAAAAAAGCACCAGCAAAATCGGTCTGTAGCGTGTTTCAGCGATGATGTTCTTGATCATGAGATACCAATAGGCGCTGGCAGCGCCGTTTGGCGCGATCTTGGCTGTGGAGGCGCCGGTCAGGCTGGAAAATCCGTCCTGATCCACGCCTTCCCCCAACATCGAATCGCCCAACAGGATCACGTCGGGTTTGGCTAGATCCAATTGCGACCGCAGGGCTTGAATGTACTCCACGTTCGGCTGGCGCTGACGCGCCTCCCCGAAGGCAAACGCCGTGAGGGCGACCACGGCCACAGCGACCAAACCATGAGCCATCCTGGGCCAAATCCGGTGCGTGCGCTGTGGGCTACTCCTTTTCACAGATCTCCTTCAGAACTGGAAGTAGATGAACTCGCGCGTTGCGGGTTGGGTGAACAGGACGATGGCCGCCAGCACCAAGCCATACAAGAGACCGTGCGCCCAGCGGGTTTGAGGCAGGAAGCGGTTCAAGCCGCCCAGCACCCACAACGGCCACACGTACAGCAGGACCAGGCCCACGATCGTTGCGCCCACCAGCAGCGAATCGCCGCTGAACCCGGGCGACACGTGGGCAAATGCGTTCCACAGCCAGCCGATATCCTGCGCCCGAAATAGCATCCAGCCGAACAAGGTGAAGTTAAACATGGCAAGCCAGGCGACCAGCGTTTGCAGGCGACCCTTCGGTTGCCAGCGGCCACCCATCCCCAGCGCGTGGTAGGCAAACACCAGCAGCCCGTGATACAGGCCCCACAGGACGAAATGCCACGCTGCCCCGTGCCACAGGCCGCTCAAGCCCATGGCCGTGAGCACCACCAGGAAGAAGCGCCAGCGCGTGCTCACCCTGGAGCCGCCCAAAGCGATGTACAGGTAATCGCGAATCCACGACGAGAACGAGATGTGCCAGCGCCGCCAGAAGTCCGAAGGCGAAATCGCCAGGTACGGCGCCTTAAAGTTCTCGATCAGCTCAAAGCCCAGCAGCCTGGCCGAGCCGCGCGCGATGTCGGTGTAGCCCGAGAAATCGCACAGGATCTGCACCGCAAAGGCCAGCGTTCCCGCCAGCAGCAGGAAGAACGAAGGGTGTTCCAGCGCGTACACTTGATCGCTGAACACGGCCACGTTGTCCGCGATCACGAGCTTCTTGAAGAAACCGGAGATCAACAGAGGCCAAGCAGCGAAGAAGCGGTCCCAATCCCAGCGGCGGGGCGTCTCGATTTGCGGCAGGAGCCGCACCGCCCGCTCGATGGGGCCGGCGACCAATTGCGGAAAGAAGGAGACGAACAGCGAAAAGTCGACGAGGTTGCGCCTGGGCTCGAGCTTGCCCTTGTAGATGTCGATGGTGTAGCTGAGCGTTTGGAAGGTGTAAAAGGAAATCCCCACTGGCAGGGTCACCTGCAGAAACAGGGGATGGAAGTCCAGGCCCACGGCGGCTAACAGCTGCTGGACGTTGTCCACGAAGAAATTGAAGTACTTGAACGCGCCCAGCATGCCCAGGTTAAACACGAGGCTGCAGACCAGCCACAGCCGTTTTCTCTTGGGGCGCCACTGCATGGCCAGGCCGCAGGCGTAATCGGCCAGCGTGGAGGCCGCGATCAGGATGCAAAACCAGGGATGCACGTATCCGTAGAAGACGTAGCTGCCGACCAGCAGCATCGCGTTCTGCGCCGCCTTATGCCTCAAGGCCCAGTAAAGGACGAAGACGAGCACCAGGAACAACACGTACTCGTAGCTGATGAAGATCACGCTGCGGCCTCTTTTTCACGCCCATATGG
>DATCIV010000231.1:0-8000 GCA_036507575.1 Candidatus Bipolaricaulota bacterium
GTTCGCTACGCGCGTTCCCATTTTCATGTACCTGACCGACTACCGCGAGCGGACGCTGAAGGACGTGATTACCCAACTCGAACCGGGCCTGTTCAAGAAGGTCACGGGCCTGACAGTGAAGGACTTCGAACTGCTGGTCAGCCTGGGGGTCTTCAACAGCGCACTGATGAACGACGCGGTTTACAAGTTCAAGCGCTACGAGGATGCCAGCCTGAGCTACACCGGGATCAACAAGCACGAAGGCGAGGACATCGGGCTGTACGACACGGTGCTAAGCCGGAAGGACTACCAAGCAACGTTCGTGAACGAGCCTGCGGAATCATACGGAGTAACAAAATGAAATAGACGGGATAACATTCGCTTTCAGTGGACGCAGTCGGCTTCCGACCCGCGGAACTGCGCCGCATAGCTCGGCTCATTGAAGCGCATGAGAAGAAGCTTATGGAGGCATGGAATGACTACTTCGCAGGGTAATCCCGGCGAGCGCGTGAAAGACGTGCGCTGCACGGATGACGAACTCATCGTGTCGCTGCTCGACGGTAGAACGATCTCCGTTCCATTGGTGTGGTACCCACGTCTGCTGGCAGCGACCTCTGATCAGAGGGCGAATTGGCGCATTAGCGGCGGGGGCTTCGGGATACACTGGCCAGACATCGATGAGGATCTCAGTATCGAGGGGCTGCTCCGAGGAGCACCGGCTCCCCGGACGCGTCTCAAGCAGGAGGCTCGATAACAAGGCGCTGCAGCGGCCGCAGTTCCTACACCGCTGGCTTGACCGTTCTTCTTGTATCGAATCTCTATCGCGTTTTTATTTTTCGAGAGGAGCACGATGCGACACGTCCTGGGGTTGAAGTGCTTGGTGTGCGGCGCGGAGCATGCGCCCGATGAGGTGGACTACGTCTGCCCCAAGCACGGGAACGAGGGCATCCTGGACGTGCAGTATGATTACGGCCTCATCGCCAGGCAGTTCACCCCTAAAGTTCTGGCCAAGAACCAACAGCTCGACATCTGGCGCTACAAGCCCTTGCTCCCCGTCAAGCCGGACAGCGCCGTGCCGCCGCTTCAGGTGGGCTGGACCCCGCTGTATTCCAGCCCGCGTTTGGGCGAATCGCTGGGCTTGCAGCACCTCTACGTGAAGGACGACGGCAGGCAGCCCACGGCCTCGTTCAAGGACCGCGCAAGCGCCGTGGCCGTGGTGAAAGCGCAAGAGAAAGGCGCCTCCGTGATCACTACGGCAAGCACCGGCAACGCGGCCGCCGCCCTTGCCGGGTTGTGCGCCAGCGTCGGGCAGCGCAACGTGATCTTCGTGCCCGCCTCTGCGCCCGAGGCCAAGGTGGCGCAGCTGCTGGTGTTCGGCGCCACCGTGCTCCTGGTCGAGGGCACGTACGACCAGGCGTTTGACCTGTGCCTGGAAGCCTCAGCCGCATACGGTTGGTACAACCGCAACACCGGATACAACCCCTACATGAGCGAGGGCAAGAAGACGGCAAGCTACGAGATCTGCGAGCAGTTGGGCTGGAAGGCGCCGGACCGCGTGTTCGTCTCCGTGGGCGACGGCTGCATCATCGGCGGGTTGCACAAGGGGTTTTGCGATCTGTGCGCGCTGGGCTGGATCGAGAAGATGCCCAAGCTGATGGGGGTGCAGGCGCAGGGCTCGGCGGCGCTGTACCATGCCTGGAAGGATAAAGTTGACCCGTTGCACATGAAGCCCATCGAGGCGCACACGATCGCCGACAGCATCTCGGCCGGCCTGCCGCGCGACCGGATCAAGGCCATGCGCGCCGTGGTCGAAACGGACGGAGCGTTCCTGACCGTCAGCGATGAGGAGATCCTGCAAGCCATTCCTGCGCTGGCGCGCGGCGCGGGGGTGTTTGCCGAACCCGCAGGCGCGGCGGCGTACGCAGGCTTGCTTAAAGCCATGCAGCAAGCGCTGCTGGATTCATCCGAAACCGTCGTCGTGCTGGTCACCGGCAGCGGGCTCAAAGATGTGCGCGCGGCGATGAAGTCCGTCGGGCAAGCCATGCGCGTTGAGCCTGATTTCAGATCAGTTCGTCAGGCGCTTCAAGGGGTATTCCCGTAGGGCCCGCTCTGCGGGCCGAGCGGTCGGCCCAGTCAGTAGGGCTGGCTCTGCCAGCCAGCGCGTCGGAAGGCCGGCACAGCCGGCCCTACAACTACTCTCGTTTCAAAGAGGAGTCCCATTGCAAACGCTGAAAGAACCCTCAGTTGCTGCCGCGCCATCCAAAACCGCGGACAATCCCCTGGGGCTGACGCAGCGCCAGAGGCGAGCCATCACCGGCGGCGTGATGTTGTCCATGTTCCTGGCCGCCCTGGACGGCACGGTGGTCAGCACGGCCATGCCCACCGTGATCGCGCAGCTGGGGGGCTTTGAGATCTACAGCTGGGTGTTCTCCTCCTTCATGCTCACCTCCACCGTGACCGTTCCCTTGTGGGGCAGGCTCTCGGACCTTTACGGGCGCAAGCGCTTCTACCTGGCCGCGATCGTCGTGTTTGTGGCGGGCTCGATGCTGGCGGGTCAGTCGGATTCGATGGCCATGCTGATCGCCACGCGCGCCTTGCAGGGCTTAGGGGCGGGCGGGCTGTTCACCTTGAGCATCACCATCATCGGCGAGATCTACTCGCTGGAACAGCGCGTGCGCATGCAGGGGGTGTTTGCCGGGGTGTGGGGGGTGGCCAGCATCGTGGGTCCGCTGGTCGGAGGCTTTTTCACGGACGTGATCTCCTGGCGCTGGGTGTTTTATGTGAACTTGCCGTTTGGCATTGCGGCTGCCGCCGTCATCTTTTGGATGTTTCACGAGCAGCGGTCCGAGCAGGCGCACGCCCGCATCGACTATTTCGGCGCCCTTGCCCTGACCGCCTCCATGACCTTGCTGCTGCTGGGCTTGCTCGAGGGCAGCCAGGCCGGCTGGCTTGAGCCACAGGTGTTGGCGATGCTGATCAGCAGCGTCGGATTGCTTGCGGCCTTCGTGGGGTGGGAGCGTCGATTTCCTCAGCCGATCCTGCCCTTAGCGCTGTTTGGCCACCGCATTTTCACCGCGTCCGCCATCAGCGGATTGTTCGTGGGCATGGCCATGTTCGGCACGATTTCCTACTTGCCCTTGTTCGTGCAGGGCGTGATGGGAGGGTCGGCTACGCAGGCCGGCTCGTCGCTGATGCCGTTCACGCTGGGATGGGTCATTTTCTCCACCGTGGGCGGGCGCGTGCTGCTTCGGGTCGGCTATCGCCTCACGGTGTTTATCGGCATGGGCTTGATGCTGCTTGGTTTCTTGTCGTTCACCGCCCTCAGTTCCTCATCCAGCTGGGCGCTGGTGTTGCTGGCGGTGGGGCTGGCGGGAAGCGGCATGGGCATGGTGGTCGTCAGCCTGTTGCTTGCGGTGCAGAACGCGGTGCCCCGAACCCAACTGGGCATCGCCACCTCCAGCTCGATCTTCGCCCGTTCGATCGGCGGCACGATCGGGGTGGCCATCCTGGGCACCGTGCTCAGCCTGGGGATGCAGGGCGCTGCGGGGGGCGCTACGCTCCAGGCGTTGACGCCGACCCAGGCTCAGGAAGCCGTTGCATTGGCCCAGCACCCGGAAGCCTTGATCAGCGCGGATGCGGCTCGTGGCATCTCGGCTGAAGCGCTGGATTGGGCTCGCCAAGCGCTGGACGGAGCGTTGCACAACGTGTTCTTGTTGGGCTTTGTCTTTGTGGTCTTCTCGCTGTCAGCCGCGTTCCTCATCCCCAAGGGCAAAGCGCAGGAGCACATGCACGCCAGCCGGGTTTAGCGAGGATAGTTTTCAGTAGGGCTGGCTCTGCCAGCCATCGTTGCTTGAAGGCATTCGGCCGGCACAGCCGGCCCTACAAGCTGAGCGCCGTGTCTATTTGACACAGCACGTGGGCTCGATGGGCGATGCTCCAGGTGCAACCCGCGCGGGTTCAGCGAAGCCAGGCGCGCTTGCCTTGGCTTGAGCGCGCGGCCTGCTGACGATCACGGCCACCGCGGCCAGGATCAACATGGCGCCCATCAGGGTGGGGGGCGTAAGGCTCTCCCCGTTCAAGCTCCAGCCCAACAGCATGGCGATCACGGGATTGACGAACGCATACGTGCCCACCAGCGCGGGCGTGCTCACCCGCAGCAGCCACAAGTACGCGGTGAAGGCCACGATCGAGCCGAAGGCGATCAAATAGCCCAACCCAAAAACGGACCTGGCTGAAATGGCTTGCACGTCCAGTTGCGCGAAATCCCCCTTGAGCCAGCTGACCAACAACATCAGGACGCTGGCCACCAGCATCTGCATCCCGGTGGACAAAAGCGGCGAGGTGGGCAGCGGCACCGCGCGCGACAGGATCGAGCCCGCGGACCAGGACAGCGTGGACAGCAGCAGCAACCCCACCCCCAGCAGGCTGACGTTGACGCCGTCCATCCCGCTGAAGGGATCCACCAGCAACACCAGGCCCACCAAGCTCAAGCCGATGCCCAGCCATACGCGGGTGTCAGGCCGCGTGCCGCCGGGTCTCAACCACTCAATCAGCACCATCCACAAGGGCACCAGGGCGATGATGAGCGCGGTCACCCCGGAGGGCACCCACTGCTGCGCCACGGCCACCGTGCCCATGCCGCCGAACAGCATCAACCCGCCGGTCAGAATAGCCGAGCGCCAGTGCGCCCACGTGGCCGTTGCCCCGCGCAAGCGCGCCCAAGCGTACAGCAGGCCCCCGGCGACCAAGAAACGGATGCCCGTCATCAGGTAAGGAGGCAGGCTCTCGATGGCGTAATGAATGGCCAGATACGTCGAGCCCCAAATGAGGTAAATGGCGGCAAACGCAAAAAGAACCTTGAGCCGCGGCGGAGCAGCGGGCGTCATGCGGGCCTGCTTTCTTTCGGTAGCGCCAAGGGCAATTGCCCGCTTTCCTTAAGAGTGGAGAGCACAACCACGCTGTTGGTGTTGACGATGGTCTTGATTTTTCCAAGCCGCTCGCGCAGCAGTTGCCCCAGAGCCTCCGGGTCCCGCACGCGCACCTTGACCAGGTAGCAGTCCTCGCCCGCGATGCTGTGGACTTCCTGCACCTCCGGCATCTTGGCCAGCTGCTCTCCCGTGCTCCACTCCCCGACGCCGCCGACGGTCTTGACGAAGATGAAGGCGATGAGGTTCAAGCCAAGGGCTTTGGGGTCCAGGCGCGTTTCGTAGCCGCCGATCACGCCGGCCTGCTCCAGCTTCTTGATGCGCTCGTGGATGGCCGAAGGGGCCATGCCCACCTGCCGTGCGATCTCGACGCTGGGGATGCGGGCGTCGCCCTGAAGCAACGACAGAATCTTCTTGTCTTTTCCGTCTAACATTCGAGGGATCACCTCATTGGCGGATCATACTTATAGCCGTATGGCTTGTCAAGAGAACATTATTCTATAGAGTAGTTTGATTGCAGAACTTTATTCGTAGATAGAACTTGCGCTTAGCCGGGACATACAAACGGTGAATTGATGATCACCAACGAATGGTGTATACTAATAGTGCATTTAGGAGGTGCTGCATGGCGCGCATGACGATCACGGTGGATGAGCGGCTGGTGACGGAAGTGAAAAAAACCTTGGGCGTTTCCACGAAAGCGGAGGCGATTCGCGTAGCGCTTGAGGAAGTGTTGCGCCGCAAGCGGTTGGCTGAGGCTCTTGAACATCGAGGGGGAGTTGAGCTGGCCTTGGACCAGGAGACTTTGGAGCAGCTTCGACAAACGCCATGATCTTGGTGGACAGCTCGGCGTGGATCGAGTACTACCGCCCTCAAGGGCAAGCGCGGGCTCAAGCCGCGGTAGCCGAAGCGATCACCGCCGATCAAGTCGCCGTCAACGGCATCCTCCAGACGGAGATCGTCGGCTTTGCGTCCTCTCGAGAAGAATATCGAAAGCTGCGCTCCGATTTTCGGGCATTTCGCTGGTTGGAGCTGACCGAGGCCGTCTTCGAGCGAGCCGCGCAGTTGGGGGTTGCGTTGCGCGCGTTGGGCGTTACCGTGCCGGCCACCGATCTCATCATTGCAGCCTGCGCGATGGAAGCCAAAGCGACGCTGTTCCATCTGGACCAGCACTTCGTGGAGATCGCGCGCCGTTGCGATTTGTTGCAGCAGGACCTGCGCCAAGCGACGGGATGACGCTTGCTGAGGTGTTGACTTCCTCTCTGTGACAAGATAACGATCTTGTTGTACAACAAGATCGTTATGCAACAAATCTATCCGCAAACGGAAACCACAAAACCAGTAACGAGTTCTGTGCGAGCTCACTCCACCGTCACGCTCTTGGCTAGATTGCGCGGCTGGTCCACGTCCGTGCCGCGCAGCACGGCGATGTGATAGGCCAAAAGCTGCACCGGGATCGTGAACAGCAGCGGCGTGAGCACCTTGTCCGTGGCAGGCACCTCGATCAAGTAATCTGCCACGCGGCGCACATCCTCGTTGACCTCATCGGTGATGGCGATCACGATGCCCTTGCGCGCCTTGACCTCGGACACGTTGGAGAAAACCTTGTCGTACACGCTGTTCTTGGTGATCAGTACCACCACCGGCATGTGCTCATCGATGAGGGCGATCGGGCCGTGCTTGAGCTCCCCCGCCGCGTAGCCCTCCGCGTGGATGTAGGAGATCTCCTTGAGCTTGAGCGCGCCCTCCATGGCGATGGGGTAGAGCACGTCGCGGCCCAGGTACAGGACGTTTTCCACGTCGAAGAATTTTCGGGCCAACTCCTCGATCTGGGGCTCCTGGCGCAGTAGCTGGCGGACCAGGCGCGGGCCGCTTGCCAGCGCTTTCAAAGACCGGCGTATGTCATCCTGGGCCACGGTGCCCCGCAGCCGAGCCAGATACAACCCCAGCAGCGCGAGCACGGCAAGCTGTGCGGTGAACGCCTTGGTGGAGGCAACCCCGATCTCGGGGCCGGCGTGCGTATACAGCACCCCGTGCGACTCGCGGGTGATGGTGGAGCCCACCACGTTGACGATGCTCAAGATGCTGGCGCCCTTTGACTTGGCCAGCCTCAAGCTCTCCAGCGTGTCCGCCGTCTCGCCGGATTGGGAGATCACGACCACCAGGCTGTCCGAGGAGAGGTAGGGCTGGCTGTAGCGGAACTCCGAGCCGATCTCCACGCTGATGGGCAGCTGCAGCCACTGCTGCCACAAGTACTTGGCGACCAGGGCGGCATACGAGGCAGTGCCGCAGGCGAGCAGCGTGACGTGCTTGACCTTCTTTAAGACCTCATCGGCGATGCCGCAGTCGAGGTCGATGCGGCCCGCCTCCGCGTCGCAGCGTCCCGACAAGGTATCGGCCAGGGCCAGCGGCTGTTCGTGGATCTCCTTGAGCATGAAGTGCTTGTAGCCGCCCTTTTGGGCTTGGGCGATGTCCCAGGTGATGTGATGGGACGTCCGGTCCATGCGTTTGCCGTCGAAGTCCATGATCTGGACGCTTGCGTCGTCGATCACGGCGATCTCCCCGTCGTTGAGGTACAGCACTTCACGCGTGTAGGGCAGCAACGCAGGCACATCCGAAGCCAGGAAATTCTCATGGTCGCCTAAACCGACCACCAACGGGCTTGAGGTCTTTGCGGCCACGATCTGGCGCGGTGAATCCACCGAGATCACGGCAAGCGCATAGGCGCCTTTCACGCGCTTGAGGCCCTTTCGCATGGCTTCGACCAGGTCCCCTTCGTAGAGGTCCTCGAGCAGGTGAGCGATGACCTCGGTGTCGGTATCGGAGACGAAGCGATGGCCCTTCTGTTGCAGTTCCTTCTTGATCTCCTGATAGTTCTCGATGATGCCGTTGTGGATCACGGCCAGCTTGCGCTGGCTGTCGGTGTGAGGGTGTGCGTTGACGTCGTTGGGCACGCCGTGGGTGGCCCAGCGCGTGTGTCCCAACCCGATGGTGGCCTTGGAGAGCCTGTGGGCTACGGCCTGCTCCAGCGCGCTGAGCTTGCCCGAGCGCTTGAACACGCACAGCCCTTCCGGCTCCAACATGGCCAGCCCCGCC
>DATCIV010000232.1:0-3967 GCA_036507575.1 Candidatus Bipolaricaulota bacterium
GGCCCACCGCGGCCGCCACCGCCGCCATCCGACGTCCGAGGTCGTCGATCTCCTCGGGCAGCAGCGCCTGCGGGCCGTCGCTGACGGCCCGTTCCGGGTGAGGGTGGATTTCGATGATCAACCCGTCGGCGCCCACGGCCAGGCCCGCGCGGGCCAGGGCGGGCACCTTGGAGCGCACGCCGGCGGCGTGGGACGGGTCCACGATCACGGGCAGGTGCGATCGTTCCTTGAGCGCGGGCACCGAGGACACGTCCAGCAGGAAGCGGAAATGGTCGCCGAAGCTGCGGATGCCGCGCTCGCACAGAATGACCTGATCGTTGCCCTCGCTCATCACGTACTCCGCCGACATCAACCATTCCTCAAGCGTGGCGGCAAAGCCGCGCTTGAGCATCACGCCGCGGCGCGTCTTGCCGACCTCCTTGAGCAGGTTGTAGTTCTGCATGTTGCGCGCCCCGATCTGCAGGATGTCGGCGTACTGCGCCACCAGCTCCACCTGGGTCACGTCCATGACCTCGGTGGCCACGAGCAGGCCGTACCGGTCCGCCGCGCTGCGCAGGTACTGCAGCCCTTGCTTGCCCAGCCCTTGAAAGCTGTACGGGGAGGTGCGCGGCTTGAACGCGCCCCCGCGCAGGACCAGCGCGCCGCTGCGGGCCACGACCTGCGCCACTTCGTGGATTTCGGCTTCCCCCTCCACCGCACAGGGGCCGGCCATCAGCACCACGTCGTCGCCGCCGATGTCCATCGCTCCGATGCGCAGCCGCGACCCTTGTGGCTTGACCGCGCGGCTGGCCAGCTTGTAGGGCTCGGTGATCACCAGCACGCGCTCCACGCCCTCCAGGATCTCCAGCTCGCGCGGGTCCACCCCGCGCTTGTCGCCCACCGCGCCCAGGATGCTGTGGTTGACGCCCACGATGCGGCTGACCGAAAACCCCATCGATTCCAGTTTCTGCGTCGCTTGTTGGATGTGCTGTTCTGTCGCGGATTCCTTCATGACGATGACCATGCGTCCTCCTTGGCGGACTCAAAGCAGCGGGGGTGCAGCTTGGCGTTTGGCGCGGACGAACAAAGGAGTGTGTTTATCCCCCGCAGGGGAAAAAAGAGAGGTGGAGGAAGCATCGCTGAAACACAGCGCTGCAGTCTTGCGGCACGATGCACATGCGTTCCTCCTGTGCCCACGAGCATAGCGCCGGTGTGCAAGGCGGTCAAGTCCTTGCCGTAACGCTGGGGCAGGTGCAATGCATTTCTTGTATGGTGGTGGCAAAACCGTGCGTTCGGCTGCAAGCGCGCTTGCTGTGCGCGAAGACGTTTGATGAATCGGAGTGCTGAAAGGAGTTCTGCGTGTTCAAGAGGGTCAAGTCCTTTGTGAAGACGGCGGTGTTGGGCGGGGTGATCGTGATCCTGCCGGTGACCATCCTGGCGCTGGTGTTCCAGTGGATTTACCGCCTGGTGATCGGCATGATCCGCCCCCTCTCCAGCCTCATCGCCCAGTGGATTCAACCGGCCACCGATTTCCTGCCGTACGGCCAGCTGCAAGGGCTGATCAGCGATATCCTGACCATCGTGATTATCCTGACCTTTTGTTTCGTGGTGGGCGTGGTCGTCAAGACTCGCATGGGAAGCTGGCTGTTTCACACCGTGGAGCACTCCATTCTGCGCGTGGCGCCGGGGTACACCACCATCAAGGAGATCATCCTGCAATTCTCGGGCACCAAGAAAACCCCCTTCTCGCGCGTGGCCCTGATTCGCATGTTCAACAGCGACATCCTGCAAACCGGCTTCGTCACCGACGAGCACGCCGACGGCAGCTACACGGTGTTCGTCCCCACCGCGCCCAACCCCACCTCCGGCTGGTTCTATCACGTGCCGGCCAAGGACGTGCGCCTGGTCAACGCCTCGGTGGAGGCCACCATGCGCAGCATCTTGAGCTGCGGCGTGGGCTCAAAGGCCCTGCTGGCGGAGCATTTTAAAAACCCCACATGATGATGTGTGCAGGGGCGGCGCATTGTCAAAATCGCACCAGGCTTCGCCCCTACGGTAGTCTGACATAGTGTTTGGCTTCCGTTTCGCTCACCAAGCCCAGCATCTCCAGCTCGACCAGGGCTGCGGACACGTGCGCCGCGCCCACGCCCAGTTGCTCGATCAGCGCGTTAATGTGGATGGGCTCAAAATCCAGCGCTTCAAGCACGCGGCGCTGCTCGTCGCTCAAGGAGGGGGGAGGCGCGTGGGAGCGATCGGCCCCTTTTTGCAGCAGGCCCGCCAACTCGGGGAACTCCTCCAGCACGTCCTGCGCGCCCTCGACCAGCTTGGCGCCACTTTTGATCAGGTGGTGGCACCCTTGCGCGTTGGGATGCGTGATCGCGCCGGGCACGGCCAGGACCTCCCTGCCTTGGTCGAGCGCCGTCTTGGCCGTGATCAGCGCCCCGCTCTTTAAAGGGGCTTCTACCACCAGTACGCCTCGGCTCAGGCCGCTGATCACGCGGTTGCGACGCGGGAACGTCCAGGGGGCGGGCTCGGCGTGGAGCGGGAACTCGCTGAGCAGCGCGCCCTGGCAGGCGATGCGCTCGGCGAGCGCCCGGTTTCTGGGCGGATAGATGCAAAGCAGCCCCGAGCCAAGCACCGCGAGCGTCCGCCCTCCGGCTGCAAGCGCGCTCTGGTGTGCGATCGTGTCGATGCCGAGCGCAAGCCCGCTGACGATCGTCAACCCTTGCTCGGCAAGCGCGCGCGTCAACGTTTCCGCAGCGCGCCGCCCGTACGCCGAAGCGCGGCGCGTCCCCACCACCGCCAGAGCCAGCTGGTCGCGCGGCTGATATTCGCCTTGAACGTAGAGCACCGGCGGCGGCGCCTTCACCTGGCGCAGGGGGGAAGGATACTGCGGATCGGCCAGCGTGAGCACGCGCAGCTTGTGCCGTTGCAGGGCCTCCAATTCGCGATCCAACGGCGCTTGGCTGCGCCGCTGCAGGAACGCGTCAGCCTCGCCAGCGAAGCCGGGGACGCTTTCCAGCTCCTTCTTCGACGCGCTCCAGGCCGCCTGCGCGCTCTCGAAATGGTCCAGCAGGAGCAGGGTCTGTCGGGGCGTCAGGCAAAAATTCAGCCCAATCCAGGGGCGCATGGCCTCAAAGTCAATCATGTGAGACACTATAGATCATATCTTATCCTCCATGCAAGGCGCTTGCGCCTCCGTGACGGCGCAACTAGGATGGGGCCATCCAATACCTAAGCGACAGGCGGTGCACAGACCGATGAGCAAGAAGGCAAGAGGCAAGAAAAGAGCGCCAAAGCGCAAGGCAAGTAAAGTTCGGTCCATGGCGTACACGCTGCTGACCCTCGTGTTGTTCGGCGCGGCGATCTACGGGTTGATCCAGTGGCTGCGCGTGCAGGATGAAGCGCTTGCCGGCACCCGCTACCCCGACATGGGGCGCGGCCACGTGCCCCAGTGCGTGCCGCAATACAACAGCACGCCCCCCACTTCGGGCTGCCATCAGCCCACCTGGGCGCCCTGGGAGGTCAGCGATGCCCCGATCCCCGACGGCCTGCAAGTCCACAATCTGGAGCACGGCGGGGTCATGATCCAGTACCGGCCGGACCCGATTCCGGGATTGCCCGGCGCCCACGTGGAGGATTTGCAGGCGTTCGTGCAGGACCTGCGCCAGCAGCGCAAGTACTGCAAGGTGATCCTGGCGCCCTATCCGGGCTTGCAGGACCCCATCGCCCTGACCGCCTGGGGATGGCTGCAGACCTTGGATGAGTTCGACGAGATGGCCGTCAAGCGCTTCATCGACGACCACATCGAGAAGGGACCGGAGCTGAACACGCCTTGCCCCTAGCGCTTCCAATACTCGCGCATCAATAGAACAAGTACCGGGAACAGCTCCAGGCGTCCGGCCCACATCAGGAAGGTCAACAGAATCTTTGAGGTATCTGGGAAAGAGGCAAACGAGCCCATCGGTCCGGCAAAGCCGAAGCCGGG
>DATCIV010000233.1:0-2136 GCA_036507575.1 Candidatus Bipolaricaulota bacterium
AGGTCCATCTTGGTGCGGAATTGGGGGACGTAGAAACCGTGCAGCACGTCCATGGAGCGCAGGTTGAACTTGACGGGTTTGTCCAGGGGCAGGTGCACTTCGTTGCCCGCGACGAGCAGGTCGTCCTGGCCGGTTGGATCGTCCGGGTCGATCCCGAAGGGGTTCGCTCCGTCGATGAGCCGTACGTCGGTGCGGCCCAGCTTGCCGTCGGCGCCGGGGAAGCGGAAGCTCCAGCGCCACTGCTGGCCAAGAGCCTCGACCACGAGCGCGTCCTTGGGCGCGTTGATGAAATCCGAATACACGAACAGCCCCGGCGCAAGCAGCACGACGATGCCCACCGAGGTCAGCGCGATCAGCCATCGCTCCAGCTTCTTGTTCTCCGGGATGAACTCGGCCTTGGCGCCTTCGCGGTGGCGATAACGGATCACGGCGTAAGCGATGAACAGGTTCACCGCGATGAAGGCGAACCCGGTCAGCGCGATGGTGATGGCCATCGTGAGGTCCATCATCCCCCAATTGGAGGCAAGCTGCGTAAACGTCCACGGGCTCAGAAAATGGAACAAGACGGACGCGACAACGATCAAGACCAATACAATCGCTATAGCCATGCCGTGTATCTCTCCTTTGCGAGCGCGTTCACTATAGTTTGTTTGCGATGAATTTCAACGTCGCTGCCGGCCCTGCGCTACCCCATCCCGCGGCCATCCACGAACATCACCAGAAACAGCGAAAACAAGTACAGGATGGAGAATAAGAACAGCTTGCGAGCGCCCGGGCGGCTGAGGGGCTTGCGGGCGAAATCGACGGTTTTGGCCAGATACGCAGCCCCCAGCCCCAGCGCGGCAGCCAGGTACAGCCAGCCCGTCAGGTTCAGGGCGAAGGGCGCGACGCTGGCGGGCAACAGGGCCAGCGTGTACAGCAGCATCTGGCGTTTGGTCGTGCGTTCGCCGCGCACGACGGGCAGCATGGGCAAGCCGGCTTGTCGGTATTCTTCCGTGCGCAGCAGCGCCAATGCCCAGAAGTGGGGCGGCTGCCATAGAAACAGGATGCCGAACAACGCCAGCGCCGGCCAATCAAGGCCATGGCTGACGGCCGCCCAGCCGATGACGGGGGGCAGCGCGCCGGCCACCCCGCCGATGGACGTGCACAGCGGGGAGTGGCGCTTGAGCCACAGGGTGTAGACGAGCACGTAAAAGGCGATCGTGCCCACGGCAAGCCACGCGGTCAGGGCGTTGACGGCCCAGACCAGCAAGGCAAAGGCCGCAAGCCCCAGGTCCAGGCCGAACAGGAGCGCGTGGACGGCGCTCACCCGGCCTGCGGGCAGGGCGCGATCCTGGGTGCGGCTCATGCGCTTGTCCACGTCGCGATCCACGTAGTTGTTGAGCACGGCGCTTGAGGCGGATGCTAGCCCTGTTCCCAGCAGCGTGAACAGCACCAGCGCCGGCTCGGGCATCCCGCCCGCGGCAAGCCACATGCCGGCAAACGCCGTGACCAGCACCAGCAACGTGATGCGCGGCTTGGTCAGTTCGATAAAATCCTTCCACTGGCTGCGCGCGCTGACGACGGCGGTGTTCACGAGGCAGCCACCTCCCGGCTTTGCGCGGCGCTTCCTTCGATCAAGACAGAGGGGCGGCTTTGCGCGACCAAGCCGACGAGCAGGGCCAGCATCAGCGCGGCGGTGACCAGGTGCAGGGTGGTCCAGTGCGCGGACAACAACGAGGTCACGCTCATCACGCCGAAGGCGATTTGCAGCACCACCAGCGCTGCGGCCCCGCGCGCTTGGCGCACCAAAGCGTAAGGCAGCTGCGCCCGTCGCGCCTGAGCGGCCACGCTCATAATCAGGCCGGCCACGATCAAGGCAAGCAAGCGATGGGTGAATTGAACCATGGGCAATTCCTGCAACGGAGGGATCCACTGGCCCTGGCACAAAAGTGCATCCAGCCACTGGGCTCCGCAGGCCAGCCCCGCGCCGCTGTGGCGCACGTGGGCGCCCAGCAGGATCTGCAAATACAAGACAGCGGCGGTCCAACGGCTCAGGGTGTGGAAGCGGGCGACGGCGATAGCGCAGGCGCCGACGCTCTTGGCGCGTTCGCTTGCGGCGTCACGGGCCAGATGGGCCAGGACGACGAGCGCGGC
>DATCIV010000234.1:0-2069 GCA_036507575.1 Candidatus Bipolaricaulota bacterium
GTTCCTCACCGTGCTTGCCTTCAACCTGGTGGGCGACGCCCTGCGCGACGCGGTGGATCCGTTTACCGTGGATGCAACGTAGTGGTTAGACGACCTCGAGCGCTCTTACCCCGGCGACGATTCCTTCGGGGTGGCCAAACACGGCGCTACCCGCCACCAGCACGTCGGCCCCGGCCTCAACCGCAAGGGGACCCGTCTCGGCGTTGATCCCGCCGTCCACCTCCAGCTCGCACGCCAACCCTTGCCCGTTGATCCACTCCCGCAGCTTGCGGATTTTGCCCAAAGAACTTTCGATGAAGCGCTGGCCGCCAAAGCCGGGGTTGACCGTCATCACCAAGGCCAGGTCCAGATCCGGCAGGATCTCCTGCAGCCAGCGCGCCGGGGTGGCCGGGTTGAGCGCAACGCCCGCTTTCAAGCCAAAATCCTTGATCTGCTGGACGGTGCGATGCAGGTGCGGGCAGGTTTCCTGGTGCACGATGAGGCAGGCAGCGCCGGCCTGCGCGAAGGATTCCAGCTGTCGCTCCGGCTCCACGATCATCAGGTGAACTTCCAATGGCAGCGCACTGCAGCGCGCAAGCGCTTCGACGATGAGCGGGCCCATGGACAAGGTGGGCACGAAGCGCCCGTCCATCACGTCCACGTGGAGCCGGTCGGCGCTCGTCTGTTCTACTGCTTGAATCTGCTCGGCCAGCCTTGAGAAGTCCGCAGCCAGCACGGAGGGCGCGATGCGAATGCTAATCCGCCTCCCCCGCCAGGATGCTCATGGCTTGATCCAGCAGCTTGAGCGCCTGCGCCTTGGGCCGCTGGAACACGTTGCGGCCCATGATCGAGCCGAAGCCGCCGCCGTCGCGGATGGCGCGCAACTCGTCGAACAGGGCCACATCGTCTTTCTTATCGCCTCCCGAGAAGATCACGATGCGCCGGCCGTCGAACGCGCACTGCACCACGTGGCGCACGCGCTCGGCCAGGGTGGAGCGCGGGATGCGGTGCGCCTCGTACACCTTCTTGGCCGCCGGTAGCTCCAGGTGCTCGGAGGGCAATTTGACCTTGATCAGGTGCGCGCCCAGCTGCGCAGAGAGGTGGGCGGCGTAGCCGATCACGTCCAGCGCAGTTTCGCCTTCCTTGCTCAACCCCGTCCCGCGCGCGTAGGCCCAGACCACCACGAGCAAGCCGGCGGCTTTGGCTTCCTGCACGATCTGGCGCAGCTGCTCGTACTGCAGGCGCCGGTCGCGCGTGCCGGGGTAGATCGTGTACCCGACGCCGATGCAGCCCAGTCGCAGCGCATCCCCAACGGACGCGGTCTGCGCGCCCAACGGATCGGCTTCGTCCTGGAGCACGTCGTGGTTGTTGAGCTTGAGGATCAGGGGAATTTGGCCTGCATATTCGACCGCGCCCGCTTCCAGAAATCCAAGCGGCGCGGCGTACGCGCTGCAGCCGGACTCGATGGCCAGCTGAAAGTGATAGTGGGGGTCGTATCCGGCCGGGTTGTGCGCGAAGCTGCGCGCCGGGCCGTGCTCGAAGCCTTGATCCACGGGCAGGATGAGCAGCTTTCCGCTGCCGCCCAGTTTCCCGTGCTGCAGCAAGCGCGCCAACTGGGTCAGCACGCCGGGGTTTTCGCCTTGGTAGTTGCGCAAGATGGCGCGGACGGTCTCGTTCATCCAAAACCTCCCTGCTGGGAATACACCCGTTATTCTACGCGCAGTCCCGCGAAATGCACATCCCCATTTCCATCCGTTTTCAACGGAACGCTCACAGAAGGCTCATGGGATGCTGACGGTGCTCTCACACAGGGGCGCTAAGGTGGGACCATCTCCGGCGAAAAGCCGGTCAAACAGAAGGAGAAAACATGCGCAAATACGTCGTTTCTCTGGCAATGGCGGCAGTGGCGATGACGGTGATCCTGGCCCAGGCGGCGTCGGCTCAACCCGGCGCCCCCGGCCCGGCGGGAGCCGCAGCAGGCATGGGCAAAGCTCAAATCCTCACCTCGATCAACCGGGCCGAGCTCACGCTGGAGCAGCTGCAGGCGTTGCAGCAACTCAGCCAGGCAACGATCGACGCCCACGCCGCAG
>DATCIV010000235.1:0-3892 GCA_036507575.1 Candidatus Bipolaricaulota bacterium
GGTCAATCCAGGAACTCGCGTAGTCGCTTTCCACCGTGGAGCGCATGTACTCGATGTCGGCGAGGTCGTCGCTGTTGGCCAAGGAAACCATCAAACCCGGCTGGGGCAGGATGGCGATGTTCGGGGGGTTGTTCGCACCGATGAGGGCGGTCAACGCCGGGGCGATGTCGCGCGTGGCCGTGGTGAGCACGGTGTTTCCCGTAGCGGATTCGAAACTGTTCAATGCCGAGTCAATGGCATCTTGCTCTGCATCGGCCACGGACATGAACACCTGCAGCACGGGGCCGCTCTGGGCGGACAGGTTATTGGACGGTCCGAAGGCAAAGAGAATGCCAATCGCGAGGGACACAACGGTGATGAGGTTTAGAAACCGTTTCATGTGACCTCCTTGATCAAAGTTTTCGTCTTGCTAGAACCGTATCAGGTATTTATCACCTCCTCGCAGATCTAGCTGGAAAGTTTTGCGATCAATTCCTTTGGCTCGGCAAACGCTTGCTGGGCTACGAAGCGCGCGGCCCCGTTGGCGCCGGGGCGATGCGCGTGCACGGACGCTTCGATCCTTAGCCGGGCCGCCATCGCCGCAGGCAAGTGCTTGCGGAGGATGCGCTGGCAGGTAGCGATGAACGTCTCGCGCTTGTCATCGAGCAGCCGCGCGTGAATCACCACCAGAGACGGATCCAGCATGAGGATCATGTTGACCGTGGGGAGGAAGAAGTGCTCGTTGAGCGCCTGCAACAGGCCTGCCTCATTTCGGTCCTGGCCGAGGGCTTTGCGGATGGCGCCAATCAGGTCTCCCCGTTTGCGCAGTTTCACGTACATGCCCTGTAGGGAAGCGGCATTGCCGTACGCCCCGCGGTACACCTGCCCATTAAAGAGAATGGCGCTTCCCATGCGCAGATCCTGATTCGTCCCTTGACGAAGCGCCAGATAGAGAAGGACGGGCTCGCCCTGGCCCCGGCGCAGGTTCTCCGCAAGCGCCATGAAGTTCACGTCGTTGTCGACATGAACCGCTATGCCTAATTTTCGATACAGCTCGCGCTTGACGGCCACGTCTTTCCAGCGAGGGAGGTTGTGCGCCTGAATCGAGACCGTGTCGTTGGGGCCGTTCATGAAAGCGGGGATCCCAAGGCCCACTCCCAGCACGCTGCGTTTGGGAATCCTCAAACTGGCCAACCCCTGCTTGACCTGATGCGCAACGAGACCCAGCGTCTTTGAAGGGTCGCTCAATGGAAGGTTCGATTGGCTCTTCTCCCAGAGCGGCTCTCCATCCAAGTCCGTGATGACCGTGTTCAGGGCCGGCATTTCCAAATCCACGCCCACGCATACTTTGATCAGGGGGTTGAACGCGTAGGTCAGCGGGGGACGCCCACTGCTGGGTGCGCGGTGTTCTCCCGAGTTGAGTATGCCGCGCTTGCGTAAGGACTCGATGATCTTGTCCAAGGTGGGCCGGCTTAACTGGCATCGCTGTTCCAGCTCGCGTTTGGTCAGCGGTCCCTCCCTTTGCAGCGTTTGTACGACGCGAAAGCCATGAAAGGTACCGATCTCTCTTGATGTTGGGTCGCCTCGATGCAACGGTGATGCCTCTCTTCGCATTTTGTAAAACCATTTTTGAAAAGTGATTTACAAAAGTATATCCGCGCGCGGCTGACTCGTCAAGCCGCGACGTCGCACACGCTGTGCGGCGGGGGTTTTCAACCGATCCTTACGCCCTGGCTTGACGCAACAGCTGCGCCGCCGTTTCCGGAGGCGTCGGGTTTACGAAGATGCCGGTTGCCAACTCCAGGCCGGCCGCGGTGGTCAAACGTGGGATGATCTCAAGCCGCCAGCGATAATCCGCCTGTTGCAGCGGCTCAAGGGGATGGGTGTGAGGATTCGGGCACGTGCGCAAGACGAGGTTGTAAGGGTACGCTCCCAACACGACTCTGAGCCGTGCCAGAGCGCGGTGCAGCAGCGCCGCCAACGTCGCTTGTTTCGACCTGGACACACTCGAAAAATCGGCGCACGCAAAGCGAGGGACGATGTGCAGCTCGAATGGGAAGCGCGAGGCAAAGGGCGCCAGCACCGCGAAATCCGCCGTCACCTCCACCAACCGCTCTTGGAATTGGGTTTCGTGGTGCAGCATCGTCTGAAACAAGCTCGCCTGATGCCGAGCGTGATGGTCCTGGCAGCGCTGCATCTCGCGTTGAAACGTCTCAGGAACCAGCGGCGTGGCCAACAGCTGGGAATGCGGGTGAGCCAGCGAGGCGCCAGCCTCCCGGCCCACGTTCTTGAACAGCTGCACGTAGGCATGGCGTTTGTCCAGATAGAGCGCTTCGAGCCTTAAGACGTAGGTCTGAATGACCATGGCAACGTGATCCACCGGCAAATCGGCCAGGTCCAGGTCATGGCGTGGGGATTCGATCACGACCTCATGCGCCCCCACCCCGGCCATCTGTTCATACGGACCGGCGCTCGAAAGTACGTCTGGATGGGGAGTCAATGCCGGAAACTTGTTGGGGATGACGCGCACTTCCCAACTCGCACCTGCCCGGACCGCTCCCTTGCCCTCGGCATGCATCGCATAGAGCTGAGGCGGGGTCATGGATTCATTTCCAGGGCAAAACGGGCAGGGGCCAGGTGAGGGCGCTTCCTGGTTGGGCAGCCGCGGTTGCGGCCTCAATCCTCGCTCGGCAGCGACGATCACCCAATGCCCCTGGAGAGGATCTTTGCGTAGTGCAGCCATCGGTTCACCTCGAAGGCAACTGACAAATGCGCGCTTCAAAGTCTAATGGTAAATCCGGGCCTTGCAAACACCGTGCACGTTGACAACGGTCCATGGCTTCATTTAAGCTGGCATCGTTCAATCAGCACGCAGCGCGACGAGGTGAGCGACCATGGCCAAAGTGCTGTTCAAGGGTGTCACCAAGCGATTCGCAGAATTCACCGCGGTCAACCGCGTGGACCTTGAGATCGAAGACGGCGAGTTCATGGTGCTGGTGGGGCCGTCCGGCTGCGGCAAGACCACCCTGCTGCGCATGGCGGCGGGCTTGGAAGAGATCACGGAGGGTGAGCTTTACATCGGCGAGCGCCTGGTGAACAACGTCTCGCCCAAAGACCGCGACATTGCCATGGTGTTCCAGAATTACGCCCTCTATCCGCACATGGACGTGTATAACAACATGGCATTCGGGCTGAAGCTGCGCAAGACGCCCAAGGAAGAGATCCGTAAGCGCGTGCACGCCGCCGCCGAATTGCTGGACCTGAACGACAAGCTGCGCAACAAGCCTCGGCAGCTGTCGGGCGGACAGCGCCAGCGTGTGGCCGTCGGACGCGCCATCGTGCGCTATCCCCACGTATTTCTGTTCGACGAGCCGCTCTCCAACCTGGATGCGAAGTTGCGCGTGCAGATGCGGGCAGAGCTGCAGCAGCTGCACCGGCGCTTGCGCACGACCACGATCTACGTGACCCACGATCAAGTGGAGGCCATGACCTTGGGCCAGCGCGTGGCCGTGATGAACAAGGGGGCACTGCAGCAGGTGGACACGCCGCAAAACCTCTACGACCATCCTGCCAACCTCTTCGTCGCCGGCTTCATCGGCAGCCCGGCCATGAATTTCCTGAACGTCACCGTGCGCTCAGCTCAGCATGACGTGGTTCTCGAAAGTCGCTCGTTTCGCCTCATGGCGCCCGCAGCCCACGCTGCCGTGCTGGGTCCCTTTGCGGACAAGCCCATCGTGCTCGGCATTCGACCCGAGAACTTCAAAATCAGCAAACAGCAGCCATCAGAGGGTTTTTTGGACATCAAGGTCAACGTGCTCGAGCCGCTGGGCGATGAGCTGCTGGTCCACGGCGAGGTGGACGGCCAGACCGTGGTGGCCCAACTCGAACCGCGCCAGCAAGTCAGCCCGGATCA
>DATCIV010000236.1:0-2291 GCA_036507575.1 Candidatus Bipolaricaulota bacterium
GCAAGGCCCAGCGTCGGTCAGCGGGGTGCGACTGCTGCTGCAGACAATCAACCACACGCTTGCAAACCAACTCCGGTTCAGCCCACAGCGCCTTGCCAAGCCCAAACGTAGGATCCTCCCAAACGCCGTGCGCGCTGATTCCCACTTGCAGTGTTTCCGTCAGCTGCTCGAGCAAATCCTCCAGTTGTCTGGAGATGGGCATGGCGCCAAAGCGCAGCAGAAGTTCGGGTTTCTCTTTAAGGTGGGGTAGGAACGTCTCATATCCTCCCAGGATCGTTGCATTTTCTTGTGCAACGTGGGGGCCAAAGCGCACGCCCGAGAGCGCGTCGGCCAGAATCGGATAGCCGCTCAGCGCCGATAGGCGCGCGACTTTCTCGGGAAAAGCGCCGCCCGGACAGCGCGGCCCGCACACGATGAGCCCTTTACGATTTGACGTGATCTGAGCTGTCAGTTGCTCCACGCCTTCATCACTGGGAGTCAGGGACCCTCTTTCGATGCGCGTATACGGCACTCGATCAGCGCGTCCGCCGTAGCCCGGCGGCGGGTCTTGCATCCACTGGTTGGGCACGTCGCCGGGCACGGGGACGTTTTCCAGCGGTTTTCGGAACGGAAAATTCAAGTGGACGGGCCCTTTGCGCAGCCCGTCTGAGATCGCGAGCGCGCGGCAGGCAAGCGTCCTGAGGTAGCGCAGCGTTCGATCGGGGGGAGATGCCTCCGGCGGAGCGACCTCCGCCGACCACAGCACGTGGTCGGCGTACATCTTCACTTGGTCGATGGTTTGATTGGCGCCGCTGTCGCGCTGGTCGTGGGGTCGGTCAGCCGTCAGCACCAGCAGCGGAATCTGAGCCTGGTACGCTTCGATGACGGCGGGGTGGAAGTTGGCCGCCGCGGTGCCTGAAGTGCACAGCATCGCCACCGGCCTACGACTGGTGAGCGCCAAGCCCAACGCAAAAAAGGCGGCGCTGCGCTCATCAGCGTGCACGTACGTGCGGATGCACTGCTGCGCGGCAAAGGCGAGCACCAGCGGCGTGGAGCGGGATCCGGGCGCCATGCTCACGGCCTGCAGGCCGCAGCGGGCCAGCTCGTCCACGAACAGCTGCGCCCAGAGCGCGTTGCGATTGGCGGGCATCATCCCGTTTTTTCCAGCGCGTTCAGGATGGGTTGAAACTTCAACTGTACTTCCTCCCACTCGCGCCGCGGATCGGAATCGGCCACGATGCCGGCCCCGGCGAACAGCAGCGCCTCGCGCTCCACGCACAGCGCCGAGCGAATGGCCACGGCGAAGGCGCCGCCCCCTTCCAGGTCCACCCAGCCCACCGGCGAGGCGTACCAGCCGCGCTGGAACGGCTCCGCTTCCGCGATCAGCTGCAACGCCGCCGCGCGCGGCGTGCCCCCCAGCGCCGGGGTGGGGTGCAAGGCTGCGACCACGGACAACAGGCTATAGGGTTGACGAAGCTCTCCTTGTATCTTCGTGCGCAGGTGTTGGATGTTGTTGAGCTTGACCACCTGCGGCTCGGCGGGCGCGTCGAGTTGGCGCACCAAGGGCTGGAGGTTCTTGCGGATGGCGTGCAGCACCACCTCGTGCTCGTGCCGTTCCTTGGGGTTTTCCAGCAACTGCTTTGCCAAAGTCTCGTCTTCAACAGAAGTCTTCCCGCGGCGGATGGAGCTGGCCATGGCCACGGTTTCAACGTGATTTCCGTCCACCTGCGCCAGCAGCTCGGGCGTGGCGCCGAAGAAGGCGTGCCCCGGCGCCGGCTCGATCAGGAAACGATAGCAGGAAGGGTAACGCTGCCCGAGCGCGCTCAGCATCCAAAGCGGATCGACGGGTTTTTCGACGAGCGCCCGGCACGCCTGAGCCAGCACCACTTTCTCAAGCTCTCCCGAGCGGATCTGCCCAGTGACCCTTCGGATCAGGCGCTCCCAGGTGGGCTGGTCCATCAAGTATTCAAGGGTTTGAACGCGCACCTCGTGCCCGTCCGGCTCAGGGCGCTGGGCAAGCGCGCCCTTCAATTCCTGCGCTTCCCGTTGCAGCTTCTCCAGGGTCTTGAGGGGAGATGATGAGTTTTCCACGCGCCCGTTGACCGTAAGCCACGCGCGCTCGTGATCACACGCAAGTTGATAGCGCGGCATGAAGAAGTGCGCGGCGGGGAACGCCGACCACGCGCCTTGCTGTTGATGGGTTGAGCGAAAGGCAAACCCGCCGAACCAGCGTGGGCGGGCGTGGGGCGGCGTGTGCTCGTCCACGATCATGCGCGTTGCAAAAGCCGTCATGCGCGCTTGTACCGCGTTGA
>DATCIV010000237.1:0-8950 GCA_036507575.1 Candidatus Bipolaricaulota bacterium
CGTGCAGCGCCTCAAACGCGCTCTGCAGCCGAGGTCTTCGCTCATTGCCCGCCGCCAGCGAAGCCACGTAATCCACCGCCGCGGCTGCGCCCGCGATGCCCTCGTGGTTCTGCGTCCCGGTTTCCAACCGCTCGGGCGCGGCGTCGGCAGCGGGCATCAGTTTAGGCGCGTCCAAAACCTCCAGCAACGTGCGCTTGCCGTACAGCACACCCAGGTGCGGGCCGTAGAACTTGTACGCCGAGCACACTAAAAAATCGCAATCCAGCGCCCGCACGTCCAGCAGGTGGTGCGGGGCGAAGTGCACTGCATCCACAAAGATCAGCGCGCCCACCGCGTGGGCCATCTCGGCGGCCTTGGCCACATCGCTCACCGTGCCCAAGGCGTTGGACGCCGCGCCGATGGCCAAGAGCTTGGTCTTGTGCGTGAGGCAGCGGCGCAAGTCCTCCCAATCCAGTTGACCGGTGGCTGAGTTCATCTTGACGGTGCGCACGGTGATGCCGCGTTCCTTGCACAAGCGCTTCCAGGGATCCACGTTGGCGTGATGGTCCAGCTCGGTGACCACCAGCTCCGTGTCCGCCCCCCACTGTGCGCCCAAGGCGCGCGACAGGTGAAAGGTCAGCGAGGTCATGTTGGAACCGAAGACCACCTCTTGGGGTACGGCGTTGAAGAAATCCGCCAGCGTCTGGCGCGCTTGAGCCAGAACCTGATCGGTCTCGGCGCTGCTGGGGTAGTTCCAGTGCGTGTTGGCGTTGTGGCGGTAGAGGTAGTCGTTCATGGCTTCGACCACGGCTTTGGGCGCCTGCGTGCCGCCGGGGCCGTCGAAGTAGGCGACGGGCAGGCCGTGATGCCGGCGCTGGATCGCTGGGAAGTGGGCCCGAATCTGCTGGGTGGAGGCAACGTGGACGGCGACCATGGATCACCTCGTTTTGTGCGGAGCTACAGAATACACTGAAAACCCCGTAGTTCAACGTAAGAAACCGGGCGCACACACCATCCAAAGGGCACGGTTGAAGTCCTACGTCAGACGATCAGAAAGGAGCATTCAATGGCCAAAGCCATGTTCGGCGCCGGGTGTTTCTGGGGGGTGGAGCACACCTTCCGACAGATCCGGGGCGTGACCGAAGCGGCCGTTGGCTTTGCCGGCGGCACGGTGAAGAACGCCACGTACCGGGAGGTATGCTCGGGGCGCACCGGCCACGCCGAGGTGGTGTACCTCGAATACGACCCGGCCCAGGTGTCCTACGAGGAGTTGCTGAACGTGTTCTGGGAGTGCCACGACCCCACCCAGCTCAACCGGCAGGGTCCCGACGTTGGCGCGCAGTACCGCTCGGCGATCTTTTATTACGACGAGGTCCAACGGCAGGCCGCAGAAGCGGCCAAGGCGGCGCTGGAGCAATCCGGTCGCTTTCGCCGCCCGATCGTCACGCAGATCGCGCCTGTCGGTGAGTTCTACCGCGCCGAGGAGTACCACCAACGCTACTACGAAAAGCAGGGCATCGCCCCGCACTGCGGCATTCGACGTTAAAGATACACATCAATAAAACCGCGCGGAATGTCTGGCTAGTAGGGCTGGCTTTGCCAGCCAGTACGCCGGAAGGCCGGCACAGCCGGCCCTACAGCTTTTGCGCTTTGAAAAGGGATGCAGGGGGATTGTCATGTTTTTGACAAATCAAACGTTGCTTGCTATAGTAACCCCCATCTCAATAGACCTAACGGAAGGGGTTCTCGATGATAATGAACGATGGAACCAGGTGCAGCGTAGGTCTGTGGGATCTCCGCCGTTAAGTAGTCAGCTCGCCTAAAGACAGCGGGAGGTCCGCACGGATCCTTGCCGCTGTGATCGTCACATCTCCACCCGGTGATTTTCAAAGCACCCTGCGGTGGAAACATCCTTCAACAGCGGCGCGTCTTGTGCAAAACCCAGGAGGGTTCGATGCTTCACATACGCCCCTTTGAGCGCACCGTGGATAATTACGATCGAGTAGTCCAGCTACACAACGCCGTCTGGCCCGACCACCTCACCGCCGTCGGCGAATGGCAGCACCTGGATCGCACGCGCGACCCCAAGTACTTCTATCAGCGGGTGCTGGTCGAACTGAACGGGCAGGTGGTGGGTTACGCGATCTACCAAGAGCCGTCCTGGTCCTACAAGCCCGGTAAGTATTTCGTCATGGCCACCGTCCATCCCGACCATGAGGGCCATGGCGTGGGTAACGCGCTTTACGAGCACATGCTGGCAGCCCTGGCCCCGCGCCAGCCTCGCGTGCTGGCCTCGACCACCCGCGAGAACTATGCTAAAGCGATTCGCTTCTTGGAGGGGCGCGGCTTCACGCAGGTGATGCGCTTCCCGATCTCAGAGCTCGAGGTGGACGCTTTCAACCCCGCCCCGTACCAAGGGCTGAGCCACCAGCTTGCGTCGCAGGGCGTTCACGTCCGCTCGATCGCACAGCTCAAGGCGATGGAGCCACAGTGGAAGCAGCGGCTGCACGAGCTGATCAACGAGGTTCTTGAGGACGTGCCCTCGCCGGACCCCATCACCATGGAGTCCTTCGAGCAGTTCGATCAACAGCGGCTCAACTCCCCCCGCTTCCTGCCCGAAGGGTACTTCGTGGCCATGGAAGGGGGCCGGATGGTGGGCTTGAGCGCGCTTTGGAAAAACGAAGTGGACCCGCACAAGCTGCACACCGGCCTGACCGGCGTGCGCCGCAGCCATCGCCGCCGCGGCATTTGCACCGCGCTCAAGGTACGGGCCATCCAGTACGCCAAGGCGTACGGCGCCAAGGTGATCGAGACCGACAACGAGGAGCACAATCCCATGTTTCAGATCAATTTGCAACTGGGGTTCAAGGCGCAACCGGCGATGCTGGAGTTTTCGAAGGAGCTGGATTCACAGAGCGCCTGACAGCGCCGTTTCCACCGCTTGGCGGATCTCGCCGGCCTCTTCCAGCATCTGGGCTACGCGGCCGAGCGTTTCTTCGCTGAACGCCGCCTCGCCCGTGTGGGGGAGGTTGATGCGCACGTTGAAGGCCGCGCCCTGCAGGCCGGCGTACGCCGTCAGGGCGCCCACGGCGGCGTCGCTCATGGCGGAGACGTTGCCCAGTTGCGTCGCACGCCGGCAGAGCCGCATCGCTTGAAGCGCGAGTTCGGCGGTGTGCAGAGGCACGCGGGTGGCCGCCTTGTAGCCCTCCCGCATGGCCCGGGCGCGGTCGTCCCGCTGCTCGGCCGTGTCCTTGGGCAGCCGCATCGCCTGGAGCACGGCGTTGAAGGCCAGAGTGTCTTCATCCACCGCAATCAACAAGGCGTCCTTGACTTGCTGGGCGGCCTGGGCTATGGTCTCGGCCTCATCACGATGCTGGGCCAGTTTGGGTTTGCCGGCCGAGAGGTTGCCCACCATCGCGGCAAGCGCGGCCCCAAGCGCGCCCGCCAGCGCCGCGATCGAGCCGCCGCCGGGCGCGGGGGTGTCGCGCGAGACCTCGTCGGCGAAGTCGGCCACTGATCTTTGAACCAGGGGGCCGGATCGCCGTGGCATGCCGATGAGCTTCTTGGCCGGGTCGAACGGCGCCACGTCGTTCAGGCCCATCGAGAGGATGGCGATCTCCACTAGGTCGGCGTTGGGCACGCCGATGGACTTGCCCTGCTTCTTCAGGTAGTAGCGCCCGGCCTCGAGCAGGGCGTCGGCCGGGATCAACCCCACCACTTCCGAACCGGTGACCACGATCCCGCGCCGACGGGCAAGCTCGCGCGCGGCCTCGAGCACGAGGTGCGGGGGCGTCATGTGAAAGTCGGTCAGGTTCATCGAGATCTGGGCCCGGCGGAAGTCCTCCACCACCCAGCCCACCGCCTTGAGGGCGGCAAACATGCCGTCTTTGTACACGGGCTCGCCGACGAGGCGCTGCGGGTCCATGCCCAACTCGCGGTAGCGGGCGGCCAAGTCGCCGCCGTGCGCCTTGCGGTAGTGGATGGACAACGCCTCGACGCTCTCGGCCACGTGTTCGCACGCGCCGCAGGGGAAGCGGCCTGCCTCGAAACAGACGACCTCACCCCGGTAGTAGTACGGCTCGGTGTCGCCACGGCGCAGCCAGCGCCCGCGCTCGCGCAGATCGTAGGCGATGTCTTCGGCAAGGCGGCGGTCCATTGTGTTGAGGTTGACGTTGTAGGCGATCAAAAACTCGCGCGCGCCGACGGCGGTGGCCCCGCTGCGCGCGTTGAAGGCGGCCGGGCCAAAGTCGGGCGCCCAGCGGGGATCGGCCAATTTTTTGGGCAGCCCCTCGTATTCGCCGGCGCGCACGTTGGCCAGGTTGGCGCGCTCGGGCCGGGTGGCCGCGCGCTCGTACAGGTAGACCGGGATCCCCAGCTCCTGGCCGATGCGCCGGCCCACCTTGCGGGCCAGCCGCACGCAGTCGTCCATCGTCGCCCCGGCCACGGGCACAAAGGGCAGCACGTCGGTGGCGCCCATGCGCGGGTGTTCGCCGGTGTGGCGCGTCATGTCGATGAGCTCGGCGGCCTGGCGCACGGCGCGAAAGGCCGCTTCGGCCACTGCCTCGGGCGGGCCCACGAAGGTGACCACCGTGCGGTTGGTGCTTTGGCCGGGATCCACGTCGAGCAGTTCCACGCCGCGCACGGTCTCGATCTGGTCGGTGATGCGCCGGATGATCGAGCGGTCGCGGCCCTCCGAGAAATTCGGCACGCACTCCACGATGTGGTTCATAGGGTAGCTGAGATTTGCCATTATACCCAAGCGAGTTTTAGATGTCAGCGTTATCAGTCAAGATTTGTGATCTGTCACATTCATGGCCTGAATGAGTATTACAGCACCCAGTAGCGCTTTTGGATCTCGATCGCCTGGTGAATGGCGGCCAGCGCGCTGAAGCCGCGCGAAGGGACGTCCAGGTTCTGCCCGCCCAGTTCGTCCAAGGCGCGCGCCACCGAGCCCGTCAGCGCTTCCAGATCATAGCCCCCCTCGAGCACCAAGCCCAAGCGTCCTTGTGCGTGGTCGTCGGCGACGTTGAGCAGGGCGCGCGTCATCAACGCAAACCCCTCTTCGCTCAGGCGCATGTCGCCCAAGGGGTCGCGCTCGTGCGCGTCGAAGCCCGCCGAGACCAGCACGAACTGCGGATCGAACTGGCGCGCGATGGGGTCGATGATGCGCTGGAACGCGCACAAGTATTCCCCGTCGCCGCACCCCGGCGGCAGCGGGACGTTGACCGTGTACCCCGCGCCTGCGCCCCGGCCCACGTCCGAGACCGCGCCGGTGCCGGGGTAATGCGGCCACTGGTGCAGCGACACGTACATCACGTGCGGATCGTCGTAGAAGGCGTGTTCGGTGCCGTTGCCGTGGTGCACGTCGAAGTCCACGATCAGCACGCGCTCCAGCCCGTGGCGCTTGCGCAGGTGGTGCGCTGCGACGGCTACGTTGTTGAACAGGCAAAACCCCATGGCTCCAGCGCGTTCGGCGTGGTGGCCCGGAGGGCGGACCAGGGCAAAGCCGTTCGATACGTGCTGGGCCATGATCGCATCCAGCAGGGTTAGAAAGCCTCCGGCGGCCAGGCGAGCGGCATCGTAGGAATGAGGGCTTGCGCTGGTGTCTGGATCAAAAGCGGTGAACTCACGTCCGGCGGTTTGCGCCACGCGCTGAACGTACTCAGGGTTGTGGGCGTAGCACAACTCCTCGATGGAAGCGGGGCGGGTTGCCAGTGATTTCAGCCCTTGGCGCCGGTATCGCTGCATCAACTCCAGCAGCGCGGCCAAGCGTTCGGGTCGTTCGGGGTGGCCCGGCGGCGTCAGGTGCTGCTGGCAGTGTGGATCGATCACGACGCCGGTGGATCGCATGGGGGACCCTCATCGGGCGGCTGCCAGTACTTGCGAAGCACGCGCGCGGCGTTCCAGTACAACGCCACCACGCCCAGGATCAAACCAATCCATTTAAAAACCCCAACGTGCAGCGCCTGGTCCAACGCCCAGCCAGCGGCAAAGGTCAGGCCGAAGCACAGGGCGGTGTACAGGCCCAGTTGTCCGATCAAGGACAGCGCTTCCAGCGCAGCTTGCCAGCCGGCGTCTTTGGGCGACATGGCGCCTTGAGGCCTATTTGGCGCTCTGCGTGAACTCGATGCTGCGGATCACGTGCACCTTGATCTCGCCGGGATAGCTGAGTTGGTCCTCGATGCAGCGCGCGATGTCGTAGGCCATCTTGGCGGACATGTCGTCGTCCACTTCCTCGGGCTGGACCATGATGCGCACCTCGCGACCCGCCTGCACGGCAAACGCCTCGCGTACGCCTTTGAATTCCTTGCAAATGGCTTCCAAATTCTCCAGGCGCTGGACGTAGCTTTCGTAGGTTTCCTGCCGCGCGCCTGGCCGCGCCGCCGACAGCGCGTCGGCCGCCTGCAGGATCACGGCGAGCACCGTGCGCGGCTCGACTTCCTCGTTGTGCGCGGCGATGGCGTGGCAGATCTCTTCGGGCTCGCCGTAGCGGCGGGCGAACTCGGCGCTGATCAGCGAGTGGGAGCCTTCCACCTGGTGATCCACGGCCTTGCCGATGTCGTGCAACAGGCCCGCGCGCTTGGCCGCCTTGGGGTCCAACCCCAGCTCGCTGGCCAGCATGCCGGCCAGGGAGGACACCTCCATCGTGTGGTTCAACTGGTTCTGGCCGAAGCTGGTGCGAAAGTGCAGCCGCCCCACCAGCATGACGAGCTCGGGGTGCAGACCGCCGAGGCCCAACTGGAACACCGCCTCTTGCCCCAGCTCGCGGATGCGATCCTCGACCTGCTCCTTGGCCTTTTCCACGTATTTTTTGATCTGAACGGGGTGGATGCGCCCGTCGTCGATGAGCTTTTCCATCGAGAGGCGGGCGACCTCGCGCCGGATGGGGTGGAAGCAGGACAAGGCCACGGTGTCCGGGGTCTCGTCCACCAGCACCTCGACGCCCGTCAGCGCTTCGAAGGCGCGGATGTTGCGGCCCTCTTTGCCGATGATGCGCCCCTTGTACTCCTCGCGGGGCAGGGCCACCACGCTCATGCCGTACTCGTTGACCGAATCCCCGGCGTAGCGCTGCAGGGTGGTGGCAATGATGCGCAGCGACTTGTGCTTGGCCTCGTCCTGGGCCTTGAGTTCCAACTGGCGGATGCGCTTGGCGATGAACTGCTGCGCCTCGCTTTCCACCTGCTTCATCAGCTGCTCGCGGGCCTCGCCCTCGGACAGGTGGGCCAACTCCTCCAGCCTCCCGCGCTCCTCGCTGAACAGGGTTTGGCCTTCCTGAAGCAGCGCCTTGATCGCCTGGATGTCCTCTTGCAGCGACTCCTCCGCCTTGGCCAGCTGCTCGCTCTTCTGATCCAGGCGCTCTTCGCGCTGGATCAGGCGGGATTCGTTTTGGGACAGCGTTTGCTCGCGCTGCTTGATTTGGGAATGGAGCTCATCCCAGCGGCGTTGGATCTCCGCCTGGGCCTCCAGGATCTTGGCCTTCTTGAGCTGTTCCCCTTCTTCCTTGGATTTGGCCAACAGGTCGTCCACCCAGCGCTGCTGGCGCTGGAGATGGGCCTTGAGGCGAACTTGCCCGAACCAGTACCCGACGCCTCCCAAAGGAATTGCAACGGCTAAAATCAACAAAGGAACCCAGTATTCCATAACGACGACACCCTTTCATAAAGACCATAGGCAGCCATCCCTTCCGAGCAGGCGCCGCCCAACGCGGGAACAGAGAGACGATCCAATACAACAGCCAGATGCCGTACATCCGTTCCACGGTGAGGCTGGCGCTTCGGTTTGCGTTCACGATTCAAATGCCGCCTATCTCAAAGTTAAGGTAACCTCAGCATGCATTATAGGCGGGAAGTTGGGCAGGATCAACGACGGCCCGCCAAAACGGCGGGGAGCAAGGTCAGGCTGCAAAGGGCCACCGATCCCACCCCGATCATGGCCGATTTGCCCAGCGAAGGCAGGCCCGGGGTGGAGGCGAACAGCAGGCTGCCGAAGGCGGCCATGGTGCACAGGTTCGCGATCACGACGGGCATGACCACGGATTGGGCCGCGTGTTGCAGCCGCTGCGGATCGTCCCTGCGCTCCAGATAACGGTGCAACAGGTGGATGCCGTTGTCGACGCCGATGCCGATGAGCAAGGGCGAGATGACCATGTTGGTGAGGTTGAACGACAGCTTGAGCAGGCCCATCCCCCCCAACATCCAGGCATATCCGACGATCAGCGGCAGCAGCACGAACAGCGGCGCGCTCCACATGCGGTAGGAGGAAAAATCAACGAACAAGGACAACACGATCAACCCCAAGGCGCCCAGCGTGGACACCCAAAAGTCGCTTTCCATCGCCATTTCCAGCCGGTGCTGCACCATCGGCACGCCCACGTAGTTGGTGGTGATCGGGTCCACCGCGTCGGCGAAGCGCTCGTAATTGCCTTCCAGGTAGATGTTCTTGTTCACTTGCACGTAGACGATGTAGTTGTTGTCCTCGGTGATGAAGCGGCTGCGGAGATCCTCGGGCAGGCTGACGAGAAAATCCTCGATCGTCTTGGGCAATACGGGCATGCGGCTGATGATGCTTTTGATGGTGTTCAAGGTGTTTTGCAGCCCCACTAGGCTGATTTGCAGGTCATTGACGTTCAAGCGGTTCAGGCCGTCCTGGATCTGGCGCAGCTGGGAGATCAGGGTGTTCAGAAGCTCCGCGATGTCGCGCAGGCCAAAGGTGTCCGCGCGACCTTTCCAGGAGAGCAGCAGTGTTTCCATTTCCTGCAAGCGCTGGGTGAAGGCCTGCTTGTTGCCCAGGGTGGACAGCAGGTTTTGGATCAGGGCTTCGCCTTCGGCGAACGGCGTTTCCAAGTCGAGGGCTTGCAGGCCTGCGGTTTGTTTCAAGTAGTCCCGCACCGAACGCACGTTCATCACCAAGTCCATGGAGCGCAACGCTTCCTCCAGCTGTTCGGCTTGATCCTGGGAGGGCAGGAAGAAGA
>DATCIV010000238.1:0-3830 GCA_036507575.1 Candidatus Bipolaricaulota bacterium
CCGTGTGCTTGAATAGATCTATCTAATACTCGCTGGAGCACCCCAGCGACGTAAAACTTAATCAGAGAAATCTCCTCGCGGGCGGCGGGTGCGCCGTGCTCATCCACTTTTTGTGCGGCGTCCAGCACCATCAGGCGGGCAGCGTTGATCTCGGCGCGGGATTCAGCGATCCAGGCCTGCACGAGCTGCCGGTCGCCCAGGCGCACGCCGGGGGCCAGTTGCCAGGTGGTCGCGCGTTGGCACATCAGGTCGAACGCGCGCTCGCAGATGCCGATCCAGCGCATGCAGTGGTGGATGCGGCCTGGGCCCAATCGCTCCTGAGCGATGGCAAAGCCGGCTCCTTCCGGCCCCAGGCGGTTGGATTGGGGCACGCGGCAGTTTGCCAGAAAAATCTCAGCGTGCGAGAAGACGCCGCTGCCCGGCTCGCCCATCACCGGCAGCCAACGCACGATCTGAAAGCCAGGCGTATTCAAAGGTACGAGGATCTGGCTGGCGCGCCGGTGCGCGCTTTCTGCGGGGTTGCTGATGGCCATGACCACGGCGAACGTCGCGCCGTCGGCGCCCGTGGCAAACCACTTGCGACCGTTGATCACGTAGTCGTCCCCGTCTTTGACCGCCGTGGTGCTCATCCAGGTGGGGTTGGAGCCGGGGTGGTCCGGCTCGGTCATGGCGAAGCAGCTGCGGATCTGGCCGCGCGCCAGCGGTTCAAGGTATTTGGTTTTTTGTTCCCGCGTGCCGTACTGCATCAGAATCTCCATGTTGCCGACGTCGGGGGCTTGACAGTTGAACAGGTAGTGGCCGACGGGGCTTGCGCCCAGCAGTTCGCTGACGCGGGCGAACTGCGGCAAGGCAAGCGCCAAGCCGCCGTGTTCCTTCGGCAGGTGAGGCGCCCACAAGCCAAGGCGCTTGACTTCCTGGCGTTTTTCATCGAGCGCGCCCAAGGTTTTTGAGGCGCCTTCGTGCAGGAAGCGGCGCTCGAGGGGGGGAACCTGAGCCCCCATGAAGGCCTTGATCTGCTTAAGAATCAGTTGCAGCGCTTCAGGGCTGTTTGCCATGCCCGTCTCCTCCCTTGCATAGGGCTAGAGTTATTCCTCTATGGCTATCTATACCTATAGACTTAAAGACACTCAGGAAAGCCAACCGCACAGGGCTTTGCGCACTCCAAGCGCCGAGAGGCTGGGCGCGGGCTTCAGAGGGCGAATACTTCAAAGCCGCTGATCTGGTTTACCCTGGCCTTTAAGAAAAACAGCAATTCTGGCGACAACGTTGAGAAATCCACATCGTCCAGCTGCGGCAGCACCAGCGCGGCGGCCAGCATCTGCCACTCGATGATCTCGTAGGCAATCGCCCGCGTTTGGAACGAGTTGTATTCGCTCTGCTCCAGGGGCCTGAGCACGACCATGCGGTCGTTTTGGGGCAGGCGAACGGCAACCCAATGCTCCGCGCTCTGCTCCAGGTCTGGATACGCCTTCAGGTCCGTCAGCGTTGCCACCGAGAACGCGGGGGTTTCCAAGGCTTGAATCTCGGGAGTACGAGTGGCGGTCAGGTACACCAACATGCCGGCAAGCGCCACACCCACCACGCCCAGTACGAGGGTGAGATGGTTATTCATGGTGAATCACCTCGCCCTGAGCATAATCCGGCAGGAAAGCGTTTGGCAATCCCGCGTGCGCTCATAACCCAAAGCGGGCACGCAAGGATTATTCGATGGTCAGCAGCCACAGGTCGTTCAACACCGTTTGACCCATCCCGCCGAAGGCGACCATGCCTCGGTTGGGCACCCAGACGGCGCTGTGGCCGTCGCGCGCCTGCGGCCCTGTGCCGGAGGGGGTAATTTTGTTCCAAAGCTCGGCGTGCAAGTCAAACGACCACAGATCCCCGTACGTTTGTGCGCCCCGGCCGCCGAAGGCGAGCAGTTGCGCGCGTTCGGGATCGTGCACCAACGAGGTGAACATGCGCGCGGCAGGGCGCGGGCCGTTTGTGAACTCCTGCCACGTGCCGGCGAGGGGATCAAAGGCCCACAGGTCGTCCAAGGGGCCGCTGCGCTGGCCTGCGTAGACGAACAACCGGTCGCCATCCGAGTCGTATGCGCCCGCGTGCAGACACCGCTTGCCCGGTTGAGCGCCGCTGAAGCTCACTTGCTGCCAGCCGTCGGCTTCCAACGAGAAGGTCCACAGGTCGTCGAAGCGGCCGCGTTCGGAGGTGAAGCCGGCAAAGGTGAGGGCGCCGCGCCGCGACGGGTCGTAGGCCAGGATCGTGCCGTATCGGGCCAGGGGACGCGGCATGCCGGGTAATTCGCTCCAGCGCTCGCCGCTCAGGTCGAAGGCCCAGGTGTCGTTGAAGAATCCATTGCCTTGACCGGAATAGATGACCATGCGATGGCCCTGCGGGTCGTATACGGATGTGTGCGTCCTGCGCGGGGCGGGGGAGGGACCGGCGGGCGTCAGCTCGCTCCACGCATTGCTTTCAAACGAGTAAGCCCAGACGTCGTTGAGAAAGCCCCCTTGTCCGCTGCCTCCAAAGGCGACGAGACGGTCCCCCAGCGGATCGTAGATCATGCCGTGGTTCAAACGTGCAGGGGGGCTCGCGCTTTGGGGCGACACGGGTTGCCAGGCGGCCGTGCTTTGCCCTTTTGCCCATGGGCTGCCCAGCGCATGGGCAAGGGCTCCTGCGCTCAGCGCTTTGAGGGTTGTGGCAAGGAAACGCCTGCGCGTCAGTGAATATCTCATGAGGCTCCTCCTTGGTTGAGCGTCGCACGACCGGGAAATTCTCATCGAATCTTAGCACTTTCTTGGCCGCAGTGTCCAACGGGCTTGATAGGGTCGGTGCCTTGAAAGAAGAGGAACAGGGCGGCGTGGATCTGTACCGCCCTGCTAGGAGTGAGAGGTAAGGGGTTTTTGCTTGCTCCAGGATTCCAGTGTAAAGCCATATCAGTCACGTTCAATGGCACAGAGATACCGGCAAGGTCAAGTTTGGTCAAACCCCGTCTTTTCGATGTTTTACCGCACTACCTCATGGAGCGGGGGTGGCTTCGCAAGGTGATGGCGGCAACGCCTGGGGAGGCTTTTGCAGTAATTCGGATTATAGTTCCGCCCGGGAATGTGTGGAACACTCGAATGACTCAAATCTTACACAAAGGGAAGCTGGTTGGAGGGGTATGAGGCATTGGGTGGTCTGTCTGCTGGGAGTGGCCTTGTGCGCCGCCTTGCCCTCGGCGACGCTATCGGGTGCACGGGCGCCTTACGTGGTGGTGCTGGATGCCGGACACGGGGGAAAGGATCCCGGCGCCAAGGGATCGGCGGGAACGCTTGAAAAGGACTTGGTCCTGCAGGTGGCCAAAATCGTGCGGCTGCGCTCGTTTGCCTACCCACAGCTGCAGATCGTGCTCACGAGGACCGAGGATGTGTTCATCGAATTGACCGATCGCACCTCCATCGCCAACCGTCTGCACGCAGACCTGTACGTGAGCATCCACGCCAACGCGCACAATGACCCCAAAGTGCAGGGGGTGGAAACGCTTCTCTCAGACCGAGTCACCGGCCAGAAGCGCCAAAACAGCTTGAACCTGGCGCAGGACATCCAAACGCAGATGATTCAGCGTCTCCAGCCAGTCCGGGACCGGGGAGTCAAATCGCAGCAGCTCTATTTGCGCCATGCCGACATGCCCTCGGCGCTGGTCGAGCTGGGCTTCTTGACCAATCCCGCTGAAGAAGCAGCCTTGTTGCAGCTCAGCTACCAGGTGCGAGCGGCCGATGCCATCCTCCAGGGCATTTTGAACTACCTGGACGCCAACCGTTGAACCAACCCTGAAAAAGCGAGTAGGGGCGAGG
>DATCIV010000239.1:0-2594 GCA_036507575.1 Candidatus Bipolaricaulota bacterium
GGTGATGCTGTCTTTCCCGGCGCAAGCTGCATGGGCCTTGCCGGCTCCAGTTTCGACTGGAAAAGTAAGTAACGCTGGAGGTGCTTCATGAAGCTTTACGACATCAGCCGGCCGATCACGCCGGCGCTGGCGGTCTGGCCCGGGGATACCTCGTATTCCGCCCGGCCCGTACTCCAGATTACTAAAGGAGATTCGGTCAATTTGACCACGCTCACCCTGAGCGCGCACACCGGGACGCATGCGGATGCGGCGTATCACTTCTTGGAAAAAGGAAGCAAGATCAATCAGGTTCGCTTGGAAGCCTATCTGGGTTTCGCGCACGTGGTGGATTTCTCCGACGTCACGGGACCGCTGACCCCGGCGCATCTGGAGCGCGCGCGCCTTGCCGAGGTCGAGCGCTTGCTGATCCGCACCCGTTGCAGCGCGTTGGCCGACGACCAATGGCCTGCGGAAATCGTCTACCCCACCGTGGAAACGGCCCAATGGCTGGCAAGCTGCGGCGTAAAGCTGTTCGGCACGGATTGCCCGTCGGTGGACCCGCTGGACAGCAAAACACTGGATGCGCACAAGGCGCTGCACGCGGGCGGGATTGCCATCCTGGAGGGGTTGCTGCTGAAGGACGTGCCGCCGGGGCGCTACGAGCTGATCGCCCTGCCGCTTGCGCTGGATGGGGATGGCTCTCCCGTGCGCGCGCTGCTGCGGGCTGTTTAAGACAAATTTGTCCTATGGATCGCTATGGCGGATACGAGCGATCCATATTCGATATATATTCCCATGGACAGTTGCATGGCGCATAGGGTTTTTTCTCGCCTGCCGACCAGCGAACCCCCCACTTTCCCGCCAGAGTGCCCGTGTGACAAGCATCCGCCGTAGCCTTAAGCTGTGAAGGTGAGCATGGCTTTGGTGAGGAGGCACAGGTGAGGGAAGAACTGAGGGTCGCGCTCCAGGAGTTGGACAAGGGCGCGCAGTTGTTGGTGCGTTTGGGTGGGCTGAACTACATGAGCCTTCCTACAGGCGACATCCTGCGGGTTTCGAGGAACGCGATGGCCGACCTCAAGCATCATGGCTGGATCGCGGTTGACTCGATCCACTCGACCCCGTTTCATCGGACCTACCACCTGACCGACCAAGGTCGGCAGCAAGCAACGGGCCATCAAGCCCCGCCCGCGCCCCGCGCTGCCGAGTCCGCTGTGTCTTGATGAATGCGCGAGTTTGTTGAGCATTAGATCCAATCGAACAGCAAATAATCGTTGTATGGCAGGCTATGCCCGCCGCAACCTGTCCTATATGGCTATTTGACATCCGCAGCTTCATCAGCCACCCTGAATGTAAAATTCCTTTGAAGGAGCGCCATGGAATACCGCCGACTTGGCCGAACCGGGCTGAAAGTCTCCCCCCTGTGCATGGGCACGATGAACTTCGGTTGGACCGCCGATGAAAAGGCCGCATATCAAGTGTTCTCCGCTGCTGCGGATGCGGGCATCAACTTCTACGACACGGCGGACGTCTACTCGCGCTGGGCGCCGGGAAACCCCGGCGGCGTGTCGGAAACGTATCTGGGTAAGTGGCTGAAAAAGCAGCCCCGCTCGAAGTTCGTGATCGCCACCAAGGTGCGCGCCCCGATGGGCGACGGCCCCAACGACGTGGGGCTGTCGCGCGCCCACATCCTGGACGCCGTGGACGCGAGCCTCAGGCGCCTGCAGACGGACTACATTGACCTGTACCAAGTCCACTCCCCCGATGAGGACACCCCACTGGAAGAGACCATGCAAGTGCTCAATGACTTGGTCCGCTGGGGGAAAGTGCGTTATCTCGGGTGCTCCAACTTCGAGGCATGGCGCTTGTGCAAGAGCTTGTGGATCAGCGACGTGCGCGGCTTTGCGCGCTTCGACTGCCTGCAGCCGCACTACAACCTGATCCACCGCGCCCACTTCGAGCGCGAGCTGATGCCGCTTTGCAAGGAAGACGGCATCGGCGTCATCCCCTGGAGTCCGCTTTCCGGCGGCTTTCTCACGGGAAAGTACCGGCGCAAGGGTAAGCTGCCCAAGGAATCGAGGGCCCAGCAGAGCGAGCGGGTGCAAAGCTACCTCACGGAAGCGAACTTCAAGGTCATTGACCAACTGGGAAAAATCGCCAGGCCGCGCAAGAAGACGATCGCCCAGGTGGCGCTTGCCTGGGTGCTATGCAACCCGCAGGTCACCAGCCCCATCATCGGGGCCAACACGGTCGAGCAGCTGCAGGACAACCTGGGTTGCCTGAGCGTGCAGTTGAAGCCCGAGGAAAAGCAGGCGCTGGACGCGCTCACGGCCTGGGAATAAGCCGTTCCGGTGCGCGGCGCAGAGCGGCTCTGGAGAAGGGAAACGCATGTCTGAATCACTCGCGATCGAGCGCGGAACGTTGCTGCTCTATTACAGCTTCGACGTGGGGGAAGAGATCTATCTGGACCGCATCGAAGAGATCTTTGGCGAGGCCCCGGTTGCTTCACGCCTTGTCTACGAGCGGCTCACGCCCGCCTACGTGCAGTACCGCAAAGCGCCCCTGCTGGTCAAGATGGGCTCGATCGAGCTGGAGGCGGGAGGAGAGAGCCACACCGC
>DATCIV010000240.1:0-3997 GCA_036507575.1 Candidatus Bipolaricaulota bacterium
AGCCAGGGTTTCCCATCCCGGCACACCATGGCTGGGATGATCGTGTGGTAGGGGCGCTTGCTCGGCGCCAGGGCGTTTGGATGACTTGGGTCCAATGAAAAAAGCGCGCCCCGGTTCTGGAGCAGGATGCCCGTGCGCTCCACGGCTACCTTGGCGCCGAAGTGCTCGTACAGGCTGTTGATGAGCGAGACGGCGTTTCCGTCCTGGTCCACCACGGTCACGTAGACCGTGCCGCTGGGAGGAAAGCCGTGCGTGGGGCTCTGCAGCGCTTGTGCGCCGATGAGCGCTCTGCGCTGCGTTGTGTACTCCTTGGAGAGCAAACCTGGCACGGGCACATCGGCAACGTCTGGATCCGCCACGTAACGCCACGCGTCGACAAAAGCCAGCTTGATCGCCTCGATCTGGGTGTGCATGCGATCCGCCTCCGCCATCCCCGCCAGTGGAAATCCTTGGAGCAGATTGAGCGCCTCGAGCACGATCACGCCTTGGCCGTTGGGGGGCAACTCGTGGATGATGCAGCCGCGATACTCGGTGTTGATCGGTTCCACCCATATGGAGGAGTGTTCGGCCAGATCGTCCATGGACAACCACCCTCCCAAGCGGTTGGATTGCATCACGATGGTCTGACCCAATACGCCTTGATAGAACGCGCCGATGCCTTGATCTGCGATGAATTGGAGACTGCGGGCCAGCTCCGGCTGTCTGAACACCTCTCCCGCCTGCGGCGCGCGCCCGTCGGGCAGAAATGTATGGGTATTGACACCACGGACAAGGGCGCCCGCTTGTCCGGCCCAATCGCGGGCGATGATGGGGGTCACGGAAAAACCGTCGTGCGCGGCGCGGATGGCGGGCTGCAGCAGCTGCGACAGGGTTCGCGAGCCGAAGCGATCCAGCAGCGACTGCCAGGCGTGCAACGCGCCCGGCACCGTCACCGACAGAATGCCCGCCTCCGGCATGGCGCAATGGCCGGCCAAGTGGACGTCCTGAATCGAGGCCGCCTTCGGGGCGCGTCCGCTGCCGTTGAGCCCGTGGAGTTTTCCCGTCTTGGCCTCATACACGATGGCAAAACAATCGCCGCCGATGCCGGTGCTCATCGGCTCCACCACGCCCAGCATGGCGACGGCGCACACGGCGGCGTCCACGGCGTTGCCGCCGGATTTGAGCACGTCCAGCGCCGCGCTCACCGCCAGCGGCTGGCTGGTGGCGATCATGGCTTGTGGTTTCATGGGCGCACTCAAGCCGTTTGCGGGCTCTTGGCGCTCAGCACCGCTTGCCATTCACAGAGCGTTTCCCGCCACAGGCGATTTTTGAACTCCTGCGCCAGACGCGGCCGAGCGATCTTGGAGAACTCGACCTGAGACAAGTGCTTCAGCTCCTCCCTGAGTTGTTGTCTGAACACATCGCCGGCTTGGCTGCGCTCGATCCAGTGGCCGATCTCGTCAAACTGCCCGTTGAAGAACACGATGATGGGGATCGCGTTGCGCTCGCCCTTGGGCCAGTGTTTAACCAACGTCTGATTCTCCTGCGCGTCGGAGTGCAGGATGCGAAGGTGCATGCCGGGCGCTGCCTCGCACACGCGGGCCAGCAGCGGCAAAGCGCGCGCCGCGTCGCCGCACCAATCCTCGGCGAGCGCCAGGGCGTGGACGTGGCCGCCGTGGCGGCGGACCCGCTCGCTGAAGGCATTGGCGATTTCGCTGGGAATGCGCAGCGTCTCGTAGAGGTCTTCGAAGAGTTCTTGATGGCGTTGGGCCTGGGCTTTGAAAGTTGAAAAGTCTATCCCGGCGTCGAATCTGGCTTTGAGGGTCTGTGGGTCCATGGTGCCTCCGGCTGCCTCAGGTTGTGTTCAATCTTCGATGGATCAAGGCAAGCGCGCCCAGCATGACGGCGGCCCCGCTCCAGAAGGGCCAGTCGATGCCCAAGAGGCTGAACCCCGCTCCGGCCCAGGCCGGGCCCAGGATGCGGGCCAGGCTGGCGGCGGACTGGTTCATCCCCAGGGTGATGCCTTGCTGATCCGGGGCCGCGCGTTGGGAGACCAGGCTGTTGAGCGACGGGGTCATCACGCTGAGGCCGTAGGCCATCCAGGTGACGGCCACGACCAGCAAGGGAACGTCGCGCACGGCCAGCATCACCAAGAACCCGATCGTCAAGCAGACGGCCCCTTGCCTGAGCAAGCGCCGCTCGCCGAAACGCTTGCTCAGCAGACCGATGCCGCCTCCTTGGATGAAGGCGCCGAGCACCCCCACGTAAGCGAACAGATATCCGTTCTGTTGAGGGCCCCAACTCCAGCGGCGCTCCGACCACAGCGCGAAGGTGGCCTCCATGCCCGCAAAGGCGAACGTTTGCAGGAAGAACAGCCAAAACAGCCCGGCCAGCTGCGGCTGGCGCAAGGTCTGGGTCAGTTGCGCCAAGCGGCCGACTCGTTGCCGGGGCTGCTGGCGCAGCTGCGGGGTGAGCGATTCGGGCAGAAACCCCAAGGCAAGCGCAAGCGCCAGGAACGACAGCCCGGCGGCCGTGAAGGCGGGCAGCTGGACGTTGAGTTGCACCGGGTCGCTGCCGGCCAGGATGCCTCCCAGGGCGGGGCCGATCACAAATCCCAAGCCGAAGGCGGCCCCGATGAGCCCCATGCCGCGCGCGCGGTTTTCGGGGGTCGTGACGTCGGCGATGTACGCCTGCGCCGCCGCGATGTTGCCCGCCATCGCCCCGGCAAGCGCGCGCACGACGAACAGCATCCACAGCGACGTGGCAAGGCCGAACCACACGTAAGAGGCCCCCAGGCCCAGCAGCGAGAGCAACAGGATGGGACGGCGTCCAAGACGGTCGCTGAGGCGGCCCCACAAGGGAGCGGTCAAGAACTGAAACAGGGAATAGATGGCCATGAGCAGGGTCACTTGGTAGGCGGGGGCTCCGAAGCGTTCGGCGTAGAACGGCAGCAGGGGAATGATGATGCCAAACCCAAGCAGGTCAATAAACACCGTCAGGAAAAGGACGCCCAAGGCTTTGCGCTGGTCCATCGCTGCCTTTTTAAGGGAAAACGGGCGCGGCAGCAAACGACCCACTGCGGAGCTTAAATATCGCAAAATAGCCAGTATTTACGTGCTTTTTTCGTTTGAACCCAATTTCCACCTTACTTCCATATCCTTTCCACTTAACCATTCATAGAATGTGGCTCAGAGAGAGTTCTTCTAGGCCTTCAAATCCTAATGCCAAAGAGGGAACCAACTTGCGCGAGCAAGTTGGCTTCGTCTTTATGGCAAGAGCGCCCGAACGCATGGGCGCTTTCCCCGTTTATCACCCCATCTCGATTGCGTCCCGCGCGCATACCGCTTATCGTGTGGTGCATTTGGGCGGGAAAGCGAGGCGGCAACGCTTGAGAAGATGGATAGACCTGATCCACAGGTTCCTGCAAGGCATGATTTGGCATCCGCTGTGGGTGCTTGCCGGCATCGGGCTCGTCACCGCGGGGTTGGGGTGGGCGGCGCTGTCCCTGGAGTTTTCCACCGACCTGCGCGAGATGCTTCCCGATGAGGACTACACCGTGCGCGAGTTCGTGGACAGCAGCCGCAACTACGGCTCGCAGGATTTCCTGCTGGTGGCCGTCCACGCGCAGGACACCGTATTCAACGCTCAAACGCTGAAAAAAATCTGGGAGATGTCCGAAGCTTTCCAGACGCTGTCAAGCCAATGGGTGGAGGAGGTGCGCAGCTTCTTCAACTCAGAGGTCATCGAGGGCAGCGACAACGCGCTCACCGTCCGAGTTGGCGCGGCAACTTTGCCTCAGACCCCCGAGGAGATCGAAGCGTTCCGCAAGGTCGTGATGGGGGAGCGTTTGTTGAGCCGGATCTTCGTGTCGCAAGACGAGCGCACCGCGCTCGTCATCCTGGAGGAAGATCCGCGCATCATCAACAGCGACCAGTCCATGGCCATGACCGAGGAGGTCGAGCGCATGGTCGAACCCTATCGAGGGCCGGAGGTCATTCACCTGTCGGGCGGCCCCTAC
>DATCIV010000241.1:0-9443 GCA_036507575.1 Candidatus Bipolaricaulota bacterium
AACCCTTTCTTGGGCTGGCCCAGCGCGATCCTGCCCAACAAGCGCTCCCCCTGCCGCAGGAACAGGAACAGCGTGTCATAGGCGCCCCAGTGCTCCTCTTTCAAAGGGATCCCGCGCTCTTTCAAGGCCGGATACAGCTCCGGCGTGAGCAGATAGCACGAGCCGATGGCCCGGCCGCAGCCCATCACGTCCGGGTTGGGGATGAACCGTTGCTCCTGCTTGATCTCAAGCAGGCGGTTGCGCTGATCCTCGGATACGCCCGCGATGTACAGCTGCTCGATGGCAAAGTACTGTTCTTCGGGGAGCACCGGTCGGTCGAACACGCTCATGGCGGCGACCTGGAACGGGGAATGCTCCACCAGCGCCTCGCAGACGCGTTGCAGGATGCTGGCGGAGTTGGTTTCCGCCAAAATGTCCGTGGCGATGGCCATCAGGCGCTGCAGCAGGTGTTGGCTCTCCACCCGCTCGGTGATGTCCACCACGATGCCCTGCGTTGCGGGCCTGTCGCCGAACTGCACCAGACTGGAGAAGATCTCCACGGGGAAGGTCGAGCCGTCCTTGCGAAGCATGGTCAGGCAGTATTGATCCACCTTCACCTTCCCGCTGATCCGCTGGCCGTATTTCTCGCGAACCAAGTTGCGGTGTTCCGGCGCGATCAGCGCGTCCACGGGCGTGCCGATGAGGGCATCGTGTGCGTAGCCCAGCAGCTCGGCCAGCTTGGCGTTGGCGTAGGCGATCTTTTCATCTTGGTTGACGTAAACGCCCACCAGCGCGTTTTCGAGCAGGGCGCGATGGCGCTGCTCGGAGGATTGGCTTTGGTCTTGGCGGTGTGCAGACGTCCTTGAGGGCATGCGTTAATGATCACTCCCCAGCAGGCGTTCGATTTGGGCGGGGTCCTCGTTCCACTTCTTCACCACCCGCACCTTGAGATCCAGATACACGTGGGTGCCCAACAGCGTTTCAATCTGCTTGCGCGCCCGCTGTCCGATGAGCTTGATCATCGCGCCGCCTTCGCCCACCAGGATGCCGCGCTGGGAGGGGCGGGCCACGTCGATGTAGGCGCAGATCTCGACCAGCGGTTTGTCCTCCCGCTCGCGCAGCTCGTACACCTCCACGGCCACGGCGTACGGCACCTCCTGGTACAGGAGTTGAAACACCTGTTCGCGGATCAGCTCGCCGGCCAGAAAGTGCAGGGGGCGATCCACCACTTGATCCTGAGGAAAGAGCGCGGGCCCTTCGGGCAGCCGCCCTTCCACCAAGGTCATCAGCACGTCCAGGTTGTGACCGCTGACGCTGGAGATGGGGATGGTCTCGTCGAACAGCTGCGATTTGGCGTGGCGAGAGATGGTCTCAAGCACCTGATTGCCCCGGGCTTGATCCACCTTGGTGATGCACAGGAAGCGGGGAATCTGCAGTTTCTTCAAAGACGGCAAGATCTGCTCGTCGAAGGGGTGGATGCCTCCGCTGGGTTCGACCAGGTACAGCAGCAAGTCCAACCCTCTCAGCGCCGAGAGCGCCTGGCCGATGAGGTATTTGCTGAGTTTGTCGGCGGGTTGGTGCAAACCGGGCGTGTCGATCAGCACCAGCTGGGCGTGGGGCAGGTTCAGGATGCAGCGGATGCGATTGCGCGTCGTCTGCGGCTTGTCCGACACGATGACGGCCTTTTGCCCCAGCAAGGTGTTGATCAACGTGGACTTGCCCACGTTGGTTCTGCCCAGCACCCCGACGAACCCCGATTTAAAGGCCATCACGTACCCCAATGTGTTTCAAGTGAACCCTGTGAAGAATAGGACGACTCTATTATCATGCATGCAAAAGCCGGTTTCAAGACAAAGGGGGGTTAAGAGCCGCAACCAAGATCCCACGGTGTTGCCAATGCCTCCCGTTGTTTCCGTCAGGAAACTCGGTGTGCGACACGTTAGAGGTCAGAGGATGTACGATGGAAATCAGTGGCTGAACTGAAGGTGGCTCAAATAGAGGCTGCCGTGATCGCTGACGTCGAACAGGAAGGCCACCGACGCCAGCTGCGACAGGTCGAGCCCTGCGAACCGCGCCAAGGGGATGCGGAAGGTGCTGAGCACGGTGCGCCGCAGCGGCTTGCCGGTCTGCGGGTCCAGCACCGTGGAGCCGATGGGGACTGGAACGCCTGCGAACTCCTCGCTGAACACCGTGGCGGTTTGGCCATGGGCGTCCGTCAGGCGCACGTTGAAATGGAGGGGTGTCCCCTGCGGCATGAGGCCGTCCACGACCAAATCCTCAGAGTTTTGCGCCGCGCGAAACGACAAATAGGGAAACTGCCTCACGTCTTGCCGCGCCGGGGGAAGCTGGGTCTGGTAGGCTCCTCCGGGTGCCGACCAGCGTAGCGCCAGCGCGGGGGTCTGGTGCACGAAAGCCACGGAGCACGGGTGCGCGTGCATGGGGCCGCAGAGCGAGGCTTGATCCAGGCCGGACCGCGTCGTCGCGCCCCCCAAAACGTTTACGCCAAGCGACCGGCTGAAGTCATCCAGCATCAGGTACGCGGGGTCCGCGTACGAGATCCACAGCGATACCGCCGGCGTCGCAGGTCCGACCTGGTCGCCGGTGAACAGGTAATGCAGGGCCGTCTCGTCCCAGAGGAAGCGGCGAAAGAACGCGGCGCTGAGCGCCTTGGCAAGCGTTTCCTGTTGGGCGCGCTCAAGCAACTGGACCCCGGCGCACCCGGCGGCATCCTTGCCCCACAGGCTGTTGAAGTAGTTGTGGTTTGCGCCTACGGCCAGGACCAGCTGCTTGGGACTTGGCCGTTGCTCGAGCTCCCCCAAGGCGCGGTCAAAAAAGCGCACCCCCCGGTAATCGAGCACGTCGCCGTCGCAGGCGGGCACCACGGCGTAATAGGGCACGTCCTCAATCGAAAGGCCTTCCTTGTCGGTGGGGGCAAACGACAGGACCGCCTTGATCGAAAACGGGGCTTTGCTCCCTCGATTGAGGTTGTACGCGGCGATGACGGCCTCCCCTCCGCGGGAGTGGCCGGCAAGCCCGATGCGGGTCAGGTCCACCTGCCCCACGAAGGCGTTGCCGAACGGCTCCTCGGGGGTCGTGGCCCAGATGCGCCAGCGCTTCAGGTGTTCCAGGATGAGCTGGGCGCGCTCCGTGATCTGGCTGAAACTGGGGCCGTTGAGGCGGTTGGCGTTGATGGAGACGACCAGGAAGCCCTGGGAGGCGAGGTGGTCCATCAGGTATTGGAAGCCTTCGTGGTGGTTGCAGGGATCGATGTTTGGGCAGGTGCCATTTCCCTGGTTGCCGTGAAGCAGCAGGATCAACGGCGTAGGCCCTGCGGGGAAGCCGCTGGGGTAGCTGACCCGCGCCCAGATGTCCACGGGGGTGGAAATCCCGTCTACGAGCACGCCTTCGGGATAAGCGGTGCGGCTGTCGTACTCGACGGTGGCGACCTCAAAGGGGCCGGGGCACGCCGGGTTGGCCGGCAAGGCTCGCAGCGCGGAAAGCTCCGCACAGCCGCTCTGCTGCGGCGAACCCACGCCGGTTCCACCTTGCAACCCGCTGCACAGGATCAGCAACGACAGGCAAGCGACCCTCATGGTGGGATGAGGGTAGCACGATTTCGCTGGTTTGTCCAGCGTTTTCTTGACACCCACAGCGTCGCAGCATAAGATGACGATGCCGGCCGAGGTGGCGGAATTGGCAGACGCGCACGCTTGAGGGGCGTGTGAGATTCTTCTCGTAGGGGTTCAAATCCCCTCCTCGGCACCACGCAAAACCCGTCACCCACTCCTTTCGTCCTTGCAGCGCACTCAAACGACGTTTACATGCGGAACTTCCGGTTGAAAGTGTCCGGAGGGTGTGCTAACGTTGAGTTCGACGGGCGGTGCGCCCGCAGCAGCGGAAGCAGAGGGTGAAAGAGAAGCATTGAAAATCGTTTTGGACACGCTGGGAGGAGACAACCCGCCGCAGGAGATCGTGCAGGGCGGTCTGTTGGCCGGCAAAGCGTTTGGCGTCAACGTCCTGTTCGCCGGCGACGAGTCCGTCATCCAACCCCTTCTGCCCGCTCGCGACGAGCGGTTTTCCATCCTGCACGCGCCGGAGGTGGTCTCGATGGAGGACACCCCGGCGGAGGCGGTGCGGCGCAAGAAGAACAGCTCACTGGTGCAGGGCATCCGCGTCGTGCGCCACGGCCAGGCGGACGCGTTCGTCAGCCCCGCCAACACCGGCGCGGTGATGGCGGCGTCGCTGTTCGGGTTGGGGCGCATTTCCGGCATCGAGCGGCCCGGCATCGGGGTGTCGCTGCCCACCATCCTGGGGGGCCAGGTGCTCGTGATCGACGTGGGGGCGAATACCGATTGCTCCGCGGAAAACCTGCTGCAGTTCGCCATCATGGGCCGGGTGTATGCGCGTGAGGTGTTGGGGATTTCAGAGCCCCGGTTGGCCTTGGTGAACATCGGCAGCGAGTGGCACAAGGGCAACGAGCTCGTCAAGCAGGCGCGCTCGTATCTGGAAGGCTTCCCCGGCTTCATCGGCAACATCGAGCCCAACCGGCTGTTCCACGGCGAGGTGGACGTGGCGGTGTGCGACGGGTTTGTGGGCAACATCCTGCTCAAGGCGGCGGAGGGCGGCGTTGAGGTGACGATCGCGGCGTTGAAGAACGCCCTGACCAGCAGCGCGCTGTCCAAGGTGGGCACACTGCTGTGCAAGCCCGCGCTGCGGCGCTTCAAGGATGAGATCAACCGGGCCGCGTTCGGGGGGGCGCCGCTTTTGGGCGTGCGCGGGATCACCATCATCGCCCACGGCGACTCCAACGCCGAGGCGATCAAAAACGCCATCCGCGTGGCCTGTGAAGCCGTGCAACACGACTTGGTCGGCCGGATCGAGAGCCGGGTGCACGAGCACCTGGAGCAGAACGAGCGTCGAGGGCAATCCGAGCAGGGGGCAGGATGACGGACGGAACCCGCTTTTTCAGCCCTTCCAAAGGGGCCGTGACCTTCGAGGAAATGATCCAGGACATCGTGGCGGTGATGGAGCAGGAGCCCGATTACGCCTACGAGGTCATCGTGGGCACGGATTCCCACCCGTCCCTGGGCGACACCGAATTTGTGACCGCCATCATCCTGCGGCGCGTGGGCAAGGGGGGGCGATACTTTTGGACCCGCAGCAGCGAGGGCGTCTACCGCGAGCTGAGCCAGCGCATCTACCGCGAAGCGTTGTTCTCCTTCGACTGGGCCAAGGCCATCATGGAGAGCCTGGAGTCCAAGACGATGCTCAACTTCAACCTGGAGATCCACGTGGACGTGGGGCACAACGGCAAGACGCGCAGCTTGATCGACGGGGTGGTGGGCATGATCGTGGGCGGAGGGTTTCCGGTGAAGATCAAGCCCGACGCCTATGCCGCCTCCAGCGTGGCCGATAAATACACGTGATCCACAACGTGACGTGTTGGACGCCGACCTGCATGGATTTTATTCCATTGCCATTGCGCGGCTTGACAACCCATGGGGACATTCGTATACTATGGCTTGCTTCTTACGAGGCATTCCCAATTGGTCATTGAAAAGTGGATAGTCAGCCTAATGCGTTTACGCATACAGACAAGCGAAAGCCTGTCTACCTTGAGACTAGATGCTAAAATTTAGAGAGTATGATCCCGGCTCAGGGTGAACGTTGGCGGTGCGCCTAATACATGCAAGTCGAGCGAGAAAGTCCAAACCCGCAAGGGGGAGGGCGAGTAAAGCGGCGAACTGGTGAGTAACACGTGATCAACCTACCTCTTCGACAGGGACAACCTTTGGAAACAAAGGCTAATACCTGATGGCGTTGCCTGCCCATAAGGGCGAGCAACTAAAGGAGCGTTTGCTCCGCGGGGAGATGGGGTTGCGGCCCATCAGCTAGTTGGTAGGGTAACGGCCTACCAAGGCGATGACGGGTAGGGGGCCTGAGAGGGCGAACCCCCACATGGGGACTGAGATACGGCCCTGACTCCTACGGGAGGCAGCAGTAGGGAATCTTCCGCAATGGACGAAAGTCTGACGGAGCGACACCGCGTGGAGGACGAAGGCCTTCGGGTTGTAAACTCCTTTTCCAGGGGAAGAATAAGGGTAAGAGGAAATGCTTATCCGATGACGGTACTCTGGGAATAAGCCACGGCTAACTCTGTGCCAGCAGCCGCGGTAAGACAGAGGTGGCAAACGTTACCCGGATTCATTGGGCGTAAAGGGCGTCTAGGCGGTTTGGTGTGTCCTCTGTGAAAGCCCTCTGCTTAACGGGGGGAGGCCAGGGGAAACTACCAGACTAGAGGGTCGGAGAGGGAAGCGGAACTACCAGAGGAGCGGTGAAATGCGTAGATACTGGTAGGAACCTCGATAGCGAAGGCAGCTTCCTGGCCGATACCTGACGCTAAAGCGCGAAAGCGTGGGGAGCAAACCGGATTAGATACCCGGGTAGTCCACGCCCTAAACGATGTCGATTAGGTGTTGGCCTCTTTAATGCTGGGCCAGTGCCGCAGCTTACGCGTTAAATCGACCGCCTGGGGAGTACGGCCGCAAGGCTAAAACTCAAGGGAATTGACGGGGCCCCGCACAAGCGGTGGAGCACGTGGTTTAATTCGATGGTAAGCGAAGGACCTTACCTGGGCTTGACATGTACGTAGTAGGAGCCTGAAAGGGTAACGACTTTTCTCGTAAGAGAAAGGAGCGTACACAGGTGCTGCATGGCTGTCGTCAGCTCGTGTCGTGGGACGTCAGGTTAAGTCCTGGAACGAGCGCAACCCCTACCGTTAGTTGCCAACAGGTTATGCTGGGGACTCTAATGGAACTGCCGGTGAATAGCCGGAGGAAGGAGGGGATGACGTCAAGTCAGTATGGCCCTTATGTCCAGGGCGACACACGTGCTACAATGGGTGGTACAAAGGGTCGCCAACCCGCAAGGGGGAGCCAATCTCAGAAAACCATCCTCAGTTCAGATTGGGGTCTGCAACCCGACCCCATGAAGGCGGAATCGCTAGTAATCGTGGGTCAGCCACACCACGGTGAATACGTACTCTGGGCTTGTACACACCGCCCGTCACACCAGCCGAGTGGAGGGCGCTCGAAGTCGTCTCGCTTCAGAGGCGCCTAAAGCATCCTTCATAAGGGGGGTGAAGTCGTAACAAGGTATCCGTACCGGAAGGTGCGGATGGATCACCTCCTTTCTAGGGAGTTTCCAAGAGCACCAATGGGCTTCGTAAGAACGCTGACTGTCCACTTTTCTCCCTTTCCTTTACCCCGCATGACAACAGCTATTCTGTAGCAGCATAAGGTGGATGCGCAACTAGCGGCATTATTCAAGTCGCGTTACAAGATTATGTCTCCTGACCCGATAGCTCTTGCTCGACGGTGATCCTCTATCGCTTGCGGCCCAGTTGGTGTCTCTTCGGAACGCTTCTTATAATGCGGGCCATATGCCACGCGAACCGATTGATCCCGCGCGCCGCGAAGAGGACTTGCCGCTCTCCAGCCTGCGCCCCACCCGCTTGGACCAGTTCATCGGACAGGAGAAGCTCAAGAGCAAGCTCAATCTGGCCCTGGAGGCCGCGCGCCAGCGCGTGGAGGTGCTGGACCACATCCTGCTCCACGGCCCGCCGGGGCTGGGCAAGACCACGCTGGCCAACATCATCGCCGCCGAGCGGGGGGTGGGCATCAAGATCAGCTCCGGCCCGGTGATCGAACGGCCCGGCGACCTTGCGGCCCTGATCACGGGGCTTACGCCGGGGGACGTGCTCTTCATCGACGAGATCCACCGCCTGCGCCAGCCCGTGGAGGAGATCCTCTACCCGGCGATGGAGGATTTCAAGATTGACCTGATGATCGGCGATGGCCCCAGCGCCCAATCCATCCGCTTGGATGTGCCGCGCTTCACCCTGATCGGCGCCACCACGCGCACGGGGCTTCTGACCTCTCCGCTGCGCGACCGCTTTGAAGTCATCTTCCGGCTGGACTTCTACTCCGACGAGGAGTTGCGCCAAGTGGTGATGCGGGGCAGCCAGATCCTCAAGGTGCAGGTCACGGCGGAGGGCGCCTTTGAGATTGCGCGGCGCGCGCGCGGCACGCCCAGAATCGCCAATCGTCTGCTCAAGCGCCTGCGCGACTACGCCCAGGTTCACGGCGCGGGCGTGATTGACCAAGCCATCGCGCGGGAAGGGCTCGACCTGCTTGAGATCGACGCCGAGGGGTTGGACGAGCTGGACCGGCGCATCCTGCACACCATCATCGTCAAGTTCAACGGCGGTCCCGTGGGGCTTGAAACCTTGGCCGCTTCATTGAGCGAAGAGAAGGACACGATCTCCGAGGTGTACGAGCCCTTCCTGCTCAAAATGGGCTTCATCCAGCGCACGCCCCAAGGCCGCACGGCCACCGAGAACGCCTACCGCCATTTGAACCAACCCCTCACCCGCGAGCGCTCGCTGCTGTAGTGCTGCCTAGCTACGCCACAGCCATGAGGGTTTTTCCAAATCTCTGAAGGCTGGATTAAGTTGCTTTCGTAACAGTGTTACGTTATGATGCAAATGAAAGGGTGCGCATGGACCCAGAAAACCTGATTTCCAAGAAAGACGTGTTGCTGCAGACCGGCATCTCCTACGGCCAGTTCTACCGCTGGAAGCGCAAGGGCCTCATCCCCGAATCCTGGTTCATCCGCAAGAGCACGTTCACTGGCCAGGAGACCTTCCTGCCGCGCGAGAAGATCCTTGAGCGTTTGCAGAAGATCCAGTCGCTCAAGGATGGGCACTCGCTGGAGGAACTGGCCCAGGTGCTTGCCCCCGAAGTCAGCGGACGCGCGTTCTCGGGGGCGGAGGTGGAGGCCATGGCCTGGATCACCGCGCCGGTGCGCCAATTCTACGAGGATTTTCGATCCAGCGCCTCGGGCTACGCTTTCCACGATCTGTTCTGCCTGGCGGTGGTGGAACGTCTGAGGCAGGAGCTGGACGATGAGGAGCTGGCGCTGGCGGTGTCCACGTTGCAGGAGCACCGGGGTGCGCTTGGCCAGGGCGGGGAGTTCCACTGGATGCTGTCGGTGGTGCGCAAGCCCTTCGAGCGCGCGCTGGTCAAGCACCGGCGCGCCGGCCAGGTCAGCCTGTGTTGCGTGCACCAGGGCCCGTGCCGGTTCGACGCGCTGGCGCAGACGGCCGTGCAGTTGGACCTGTTCGCGGTCCTGGAGGACATCAAACTGAAGCTGAGCGGCCTGCACTAAGGGCGTCTGACAAAGGCTCTGCCGTTGAGCCGAAGCCTGCAGGAAGAGGGTCTGGCTTTCGTTGGGCGTGCTAAGCTCAGGAGAGGAGAATCGATGGAGCGAAAAGACAGCGTGTACATCACCGGCTCGGGCAAGATCGACGGAGGCGCCTACGACGAGATCAAGATCATGGGCTCCGCCCGGGTGAACGGCGACGTCGAAGCCAACACCGTGCACACCGCGGGCTCCGCCCAATT
>DATCIV010000242.1:0-2549 GCA_036507575.1 Candidatus Bipolaricaulota bacterium
TCGTCGAAGGCCTGGCCCAGCGCATCCTGCGCGGCGACGTGCCGGAATGGCTCAAAGACAGAAAAATCTTCTCGCTGGACATGGGCTCGCTGCTCGCTGGAGCCAAGTACCGCGGCGAGTTCGAGGAACGGCTCAAGGCCGTGCTGAACGAGATCAAGTCCAGCGAAGGCCACATCCTGCTGTTCATCGACGAGCTGCACAACATCGTGGGCGCGGGCCGCACCGAGGGCTCCACCGACGCCGGAAACCTGCTCAAACCCATGTTGGCGCGGGGCGAACTGCACTGCATCGGGGCCACCACCCTGGATGAGTACCGCAAGCACGTGGAGAAGGATGCCGCGCTGGAGCGCCGCTTCCAGCCCGTCGTGGTGGACGCGCCGACCGTGGAGGACACGATCTCGATCCTGCGCGGGCTCAAGGAGCGCTTTGAGGTGTTCCACGGCGTGCGCATTCACGACAGCGCGCTGGTGGCCGCCGCGACCTTGTCAAACCGCTACATCAGCGACCGCTTCCTCCCCGACAAAGCCATTGACCTGGTGGATGAAGCCTGCGCCAGCGTGCGCACCGAGATCGACTCCATGCCCGCGGAGCTTGACGAAGTCCTACGCCGCGTCATGCAGCTTGAGATCGAGGAAGCCGCACTCAAGAAGGAAAAGGACCCCGCCAGCCTGCAGGCATTGGAGAAACTACGCAAAGCGCTGGCGGAATTGAAAGCCCAGGCCGACACCATGCGCGCGCAGTGGCAAAACGAAAAGCAAGCCATCGCCGCCGTGCGCCAGCTGCGCGAGCAGATCGAGCACGCTCGCCGCGAGATGGAAGCTGCCGAACGCCGCTACGACCTCGAGAAAGCCGCAGCCCTCAAACACGGCAAGCTGCCAGAGTTGGAGAAGCAACTCAAGGATGCAGAGAAACAGATGGGCGCCCAGAAAGGGGGCCAGCTGCTCAAGGAGGCCGTGGGCGAAGAGGAGATCGCCGAGATCGTCTCCCGCTGGACCGGCATCCCCATCACCCGGCTGGTCGAGAGCGAGCGCGAGAAGTTGCTGCGCATGGAAGAGGTGCTGCACCAGCGCGTGGTGGGACAGGATGAGGCCGTGCGCCTGGTGGCCGATGCGGTGTTGCGCGCGCGGGCAGGCATCAAGGACCCGCGCCGGCCCATCGGCTCGTTCATCTTCCTCGGCCCCACCGGCGTGGGCAAGACCGAGCTTTCTAAAGCGCTTGCCCGCACGCTGTTCGACTCCGAGGACAACCTGGTGCGCATCGACATGAGCGAGTACATGGAAAAGCACACCGTCTCGCGGTTGATCGGCGCTCCCCCCGGCTATGTGGGCTACGAGGAGGGTGGCCAGCTCACCGAGGCCGTGCGCCGCAAGCCGTACAGCGTGATCCTCTTCGACGAGATCGAGAAAGCGCACGCCGACGTGTTCAACGTCCTGCTACAGCTGCTCGACGACGGCCGCCTGACCGACGCCCAGGGGCGCACCGTGGACTTCAAGAACGCGGTCATCATCATGACCAGCAACGTGGGCTCTCCCGCGCTACTGGAGGGCATTGACGAGCAAGGCCAGATCAAGCCACAGGCGCGTCAGGCCGTGATGGCCGAGCTGCGCCGTCACTTCCGCCCTGAATTCCTGAACCGTGTGGATGAGATTGTTTTATTCAAAGGGCTGACGCTGGAGGAGATCGAGCAGGTGGTGGATCTGCTCTCAGCGGATCTGCAGCGGCGCCTGTCGGACCGACAGGTGAAGCTGGAGTTGACCCCGGCCGCGCGCAAGTTCATTGCCGAGAAAGGCTACGATCCGCATTACGGGGCAGGCCGCTCAAGCGCTTCATTCAACGTGAACTTGAGACCAAGATCGCGCGTCAACTGATCGCAGGCGGCATCCTGGAGGGCGCCACCGTGCGCGTGGACGTGGAAGGCAACGAGCTGAGCGTGCAGACAAAGAATCCCAAAGAAAAGGCAGCAAAAGCGAAATAGACGCAGCTCAAGGCGTTACAACCAACCGGGCGTCAATGCTGCCCAAGCCGCGGGTCGTCAACGCAAACGGAAAGCTGACCCCTTTGGCAAACCCCTCCGAGGTTAAAACCTCATGATCGAGCTCCGCGCGCTGGGCGAAGAAGGCGTAGAAGGACATTGCCTCTTCGCTGAGCAGCCCGTCTTTGGAGACGATGACGGTCGCGATCTTGAAGCGGTGAGGCGCGTTATCAACATCGGGCGTCCGCGGGCCGACGGCCTTGATGACTTCGTCTGCGGTGACGGGGATGAGGCGGCCTTGATAGATCTGGCCGTTGCAGGCGCTGCTACTCACGCTCTGGTCCTCAAACACGTAGTGCGTGCCCACCTGGTTGGCAGGGAGCAATCCCATCAGATACAGGTCCAGATCCGTGAACATTGCCGGCTCCTGGCGCGGCATCAGGCGTATGGCTCCCCCTTCGTTGACCAGCAGGCAGGGGAAGCTCAAGCCCTGGCCATTGACGGGGTCGGACCACCCCATGATCCCGCTTGCCAGGCTGGACAGCGGCCAGTGCGGGATGCCGCCGTCCAAGGGCGG
>DATCIV010000243.1:0-3137 GCA_036507575.1 Candidatus Bipolaricaulota bacterium
GAGGGGGTATACTCTGGATTCTTCCACACGATGAGTACGCCGTAGCGGCCGCAGGAAGGGTCGTCCAGATACTCTGGCATGATGCTGTGCGCCACAAACCCGCGCTTGAGCTGCACCGAGAGCACCGGGTCGAACAACTCGCCGGCCACGACCTTGCCAATGTACGTTTCAATGTCCATTTGTCCTTGGTATTTGTAGAACCCCTTGGGCATCCCGCCGGCGATGTGGCCTTTTAAGTTCATCTTGCGAATCAGGGCGTGACGAGCTTGATAGAGCAACTTTCCCAGGCCCTGGCTGCGGTAGTCGGGAAGCACGCCGATGTCGGCGCCGTAGAGCCAGTCCCCTTGCGGGTCGTGTTGGGTCAGCCAGTTGTTCCCCACCGCCTGCATGTAGGTGTGATTCGGTTTTTCAAAGGACCAGAAACTGCCCTCGCGCGTGCGGAAGTCCGTGGAACAGCCCACCGCGCGGTCGCGCTCGTCCAGCACCGCGAATTGCCCCTCCGGAAATTTCTCGATGTGGCTGCGGTAATGAGCGGCCGTGATCCACTCCTGCGAAGCCAGCGTGGGGAAGGACGCGCGCTGGATCGCCTCCAGCTGCTCGGCCATCTCGGGCAGGCTGTTGACCACGCGAAAGCGGCCGTCGGGGCTGGTTAAGATCACTATGAGAGTTCCTTCTCTCTCTCCCTTGATGGGAGAGGATTGGGGTGAGGGTGATCCCCCTCATCCCGGCTTTCTCCCGCCAGGGGAGAAGGAGATATGCGTCTAGTGCTGAACAAGCTGCTCGTGCGTTTCGCACACTGCTTTGGCCACCACATCGAGCCCTTCGCGCAGCTGGTCCTCGGGGATGTCGAGCGCGGGCAGGAAACGCACGCAGTTGCTATAGAGCCCGGCGCGGATCAGGATCACGCCGCGTGAAGCGCCCTTCTGCACCACCTGAGCCACGAAGTCCGGCCAAGGCTCCTTGGTGGTGTTGTCTTTCACGAACTCAACGGCCATCATTGCACCCATGCCGCGCACGTCGCCCAGGGCGGGCACTTGCTTTTTCAGCGGCTCGAACACCTCGCGCACCACCTTTTCCACCCGCTGCGCCGCCTTGAGCGTTTCGGGTTTTGTGATGTGCTCGATCGCCGCCAGCGCCGCCACGCAGGCAAGCGGGTTTCCGCCATACGTGCTGCCCACCCCGCCCAGGTGCGGCGCGTCCATGATTTCAGCGCGGCCCGTCACCGCCGACAGCGGCATCCCCCCGGCAAGCGATTTGGCTGTAACAACCAAATCAGGCACCACGTTGCTGTGTTCGATCGCAAACAGCTTGCCCGTGCGGCCGAAGCCGCACTGGATCTCGTCGGCCACCATCACGATACCGTGCTTGTCGCAGATCTGGCGGATTTTCTTCAGGAACGCGGCGGGCAATGGTATAAAGCCGCCCTCGCCCAGCACCGGCTCCACCACGAACGCCGCGATCGCTTCGGGGTCCACGTGCGCGATCAGCGCGTTGTCCAGGTTCCAGATGCACCAGTCCAGATACGCCTGCGCCGTCATCCCTTGCGGAGGACGGTATAAATTGGGCGCCGGCAGGCGATAGACCTCCGGGGCGAACGGGCCGAAGCCCTTCTTGAACAGCGTGTACTTGCTGGTCATGGCCATGGTCAAGTTGGTGCGCCCATGATAGGCCCCTTCGAACACCACCAGGGCCCCGCGCTTGGTATGGGCGCGCGCGAACTTGACCGCGCTTTCCACCGCTTCCGCGCCGCCGTTGGCCAGATAGGTTTTCTTGGCAAAAGACCCCGGCGTGATGCGGTTGAGCGCCTCGCACACGGCCACGTAGGGCTCGTAGTTGACGACGATGCTGCAGCCGTGCAGGAGTTTCTCGGCTTGGCTCTTGATGGCGTTGACCACGGCGGGAGGAGTGTGTCCCACCGCTAGCACTCCGATGCCGCCGGCGAGGTCAATGAACACGTTGCCGTCCACGTCCTCGACCAGCGCGCCGGAGGCCTTGCCCACGGCGATGGGAACGGATTGGAACAGGGCTTTGGTCACCGCATCGGCGCGCCGCGCAAGCAGCGCTTGGCTCTTGGGCCCCGGGATCTGCGTCTTCAGTTTGATGTAACCCATGGTGACTCATGATAGGAGCCATCGTTCCACGCTGTCAAGCGGCTCAATACGGTCTTAGACCTTCACCCGTCCCTTGAGCGTTGTGGAACGATCCCGTGCCATCAACGTATATTGGGGAAACGCGCGCTCTTTATCGAAAGAAAGGATTTTCATCATGACGAGGAAGTTCCAGTGGAAGCACGTCGGGGTGTTGTTGGCGTTGCCGCTGCTGTTTGCCGTGACCGGGTGCGAGCTGCTCGACATCGTCTTCGGCGGCCAGGACGGCCCGATCAACGGCCGCATCGTGATGCAGCAAAGCGGCGGCATCGCCGGCATCCAGCGCACGATCACCATTGAGGTCCGCAACGGCGTCGTCTACCTGACCACGGTGGGGGGTTTTACCGATTCCAACACGGAAGGACAGGTCGCCATCGGCAACCTGCAAGCATTGTGGAAGACGCTGGAGGCCAACGACGCCTTCTCGCTGACGGACAACGCCGAACTCATCAACCAGGTGGCCGACGGCTTCTCGTTCGAGGTTGAGCTGGAGCTGGGCGCCAAGCGCCACCGCTTTGGCGTGTACGCCCCCGAGCTTTTGACTGATCAGCGCTACGCCAACGTCGTGCATGCCATCCAAAACGTGCCGGTCGCTGAACCCTATGCGGTGTTTGACCTGCAGGTGGACAGCGTCGAGGTCAACGTGCTGGAAAGCTTTCCGGTCCAGGTGGTGGCGGTGGTGAAGGGGACGCTGGACCCGTGCACGCAGGTGCACGCCATCGGGCAAACGCGCGAAGGGGACACCATCACCGTGCACATCACGGGTAAGCGCCCGATTGGGGTTTTCTGCGTTCAACTTGCCGTCCCCTTTGAGGAGCGCATCACCCTGCAAGGGGAGTTTCCAACTGGAAATTACACGGTCATCGTCAACGGGGTGGAACACACATTCAGCGTATAAGCCCTCTTTGGCAAGCCTGTCATGGCATATTACACGTATCTCGTGTACACTTGATTTGTGTGAAAGGGGGCGCGCTTGTCGCTCAAGAACAT
>DATCIV010000244.1:0-4492 GCA_036507575.1 Candidatus Bipolaricaulota bacterium
CATCCCAACCTGCCACGGAAGCTCTTTTGGAAGCTGGTCGAAGAAGGATTCACCCCTTGCCTTACTGACTACATCATCGAAGAGCTGCGTGAGAACATCAAAGAGCAATTCTCAACGATCCAAAAGGAAATTGCTTTGGAACTGCTGCTTTCCATCGTAGCCACTGGAAAGCTTATGGTGCTTACATGGGATGAGTACCGGCACAACATCATCGAAGCACTCGGTTTGGTTCCTGAAAAGGATGCTCCCATTCTTGCGTGCGTCATGCTTGAAAAGATGGCCCTATTTCTAACCAACGACACCAAAGATTTTCTCAAGAACAAGAAACTACAGCAGACTCACTCCTGCCGCGCCATTTCTTATTATACCGTAGGGATTCATAGTCTAGTTGTCCGATACCCGTAATGCAAGAATATGTACGACCTTGCCTACTGCTCGCCGAAGCCCTTAAAACCCACCAACGGACATTCGTCACCCTTGAGAATCGCCATGCCCGTTAGTATTATTGGCGCGTAACACTGTTACTCCAAATGTCTGAGCGGGCCGCCAACGTGGGCGTAAGCGCACCGCGCCAGGGAGCGTCTAGGGGTGCAGATGATGGAACGAAACAAACGAATCAGCGTAGAAGCCATTCAGGGGTGTCCGCCTTCGCGACGGGTTTTGACCCGTCAGCCGGTTGCAAACCGAGGGTAGAATAAAGTAGATTGAATTGGTCCGACTTTAGCAGTGGCACCCATAAAAAGAAGAGGTGAGCGACGGTGACCACGCCAAGAACGCTGGAACTGGATCTGGAGCCCGAAGCGCTGGAAGGCGATCCGGACGAGTTGGCCGATCTGGCTGGCGAGCGGGGCGAGACCCCGTCCGAGTTGGGCGAGGATTTTGTCGAGATCTACCTCAAGGAGATCGGCAGGATTCCTTTGCTCACCGCGGAACAGGAAGTGACGCTGGCCAAGCGCATCGAGCAGGGAGACCCCCTGGCCAGGAAGCAGATGGCCGAGGCCAACCTGCGGCTGGTGGTGTCCATGGCCAAGCGCTACCAGGGTTATCACCTGTCGTTGCTGGATCTGATCCAAGAGGGCAACGTGGGCCTGATGAAGGCCATCGACCGTTTCGACTACCGCCGCGGCTTCAAGTTCTCGACCTACGCCACCTGGTGGATCCGCCAAGCCATCGGCCGCGCAGTGGCGGACAAGGCGCACACCGTGCGCACGCCGCAGCACATCGCCGACTACATGCGCAAGATCACCAAGCTCGAAGAGGAGCACGTGCAGCGGCACGGGGAAAAACCCTCGCACAGAACGCTTGCCAAGAAGCTGGAACTGCCGGAGGCCGAGATCCGCCGCGTCAAAGCCCTGTCGCTGTTCGCCCGTTCGCTGGAGGAGCCGGCGCTTGCGGCGGGAGCGGACGAGGATTCGCCGCTGCTGGACGCCATCGGCAGCGAAGACTTTTCGGCCCAGATGCACCCCGTGGTCGAGGAGCTGCAGCTGGAGATCCTGCGCCAGCTGTTCGCCAAGCTGGACGTGCGCGAGCGCACCATCCTGGAGACGCGCTTTGGCATCCGCTTCGTCAAGCAGGGCAAGGAATGGGCCGTTCGCTATGAGGAGCCCAAGACGCTGGAGGAGATCGGCGCGCTGCTCGACATCAGCCGCGAGCGCGTGCGCCAGGTGCAAAACGAGGCTCTGGAGCGGCTGCGCCGGGAGCGCCTGAGCCCGCTGGTGCGGGAGCTGGAGGGCTGGATCGCCGACAGCGAAAGCTGGAACGAGAAGTAATCTTTTCATCAAGACTGTCCAAGTGAAGGGGGCCGCCCGGCCCCCTTTGTGTTTCTCAGGATGGATCAGCCTGCTGTCTCGCTGACATCCCCCTGCGTACATACCGTTGTCCTTCCTTCAAGATGCACTTTGGCGCACGTTATAGAGGCTATGGCGACGCGTTTGCATCGGGGCTCATCGGTGGTGACAGCCCTTGACCGACAGCGCCGGCGTCAGGCGCTTGGGGCGCTTGCCGTGGCGCTTTGCGCGGTGTTGGCCTTCCTGGGCTTGATCGCCCTGTACCTGTGGCTGTCCTGGCAGCGCGTGTACTGGGCGGATCAGGTCACCGAAGCCCGCGCGCAGCAGGAGCAACTTCGCATCGAGCAACAATACCTTCAAGCCGAGCGCGCCAAAGCGTTCTCGCTGGAGCGCGTTGCGGCCTTCGCAAAGGCAGCCGGCATGATCGAGCCGGCGCTGCGTTACTGGCCCCCTGACAAGCCATGAGACGGCGCTTACTCGTCATTGCTGCGCTTTTCCTGGTCGCCTTCCTGGGCATCGGCGCGCGTTTGGTGGGCATTCAGTGGGTGGAGCGCGAGCGCTGGAACCAGTACGCACAGCGCATTCAGGAAGAGGAGTTCACCGAGACGGGTCCGCGCGGCCGCATTCTGGACCGCAGCGGGCTGCTGCTTGCCCAGGACCTGCCCGCCACCTCCATCGCCCTGGACAACTACCACATGAGCCAGCCGGAGGTGCTGATCGAGCTGTTGCAGCGCCATCTGGGCCTGCCGCGCCAGGTGCTTGTGGAGAAAGTGTACAAGGAAGGGTATTTCACCTGGATCGCCCGCCAGGTGGACCTGAACGTGGCCGACGCATTGCAAGCGGACGCGCAGGGAGCCGGGGTGGATGGCTTGATCTTCGTCCCCGATGCAAAACGCGTCTACCCTCAACAATCGTTGGCTTCCAACGTGATCGGCTTCACCGGCCTGGACCACCTGGGCCTGGAAGGGGTGGAGCTGTCCTACAACGCGGTGCTGAGCGGCGGCAAGACCGTAGTGCGCGTGCTGCGCACCGGCACCGGCATCGAGTTGGTGCGCACGACCGAGGAAGAGACGCGCCCCGGCTCGGACGTGGTGCTCACGCTGGACGGCCGCATCCAGCGCATCAGCGAGGAGGAGCTGGACGCGGGCCTGAAGCGTTTCAAAGCCAAAGACGGCTTCGTCGTGATTCTTGACCCGCAAAGCGGCGAGCTGCTGGCCATGGCCCAGGCCAAACGCTACGACCTGAACGATTATCGCGACTCCAGCGCTGCCCAACGGCTCAACCAGGCGGTGGCGCGCGCTTACGAGCCGGGCTCGCTGTTCAAGGTGTTCGCTGGCTTGGCCGCGCTTGAGACGGGAGCCGTGTCGCTGGGGGAGACGTTCGACGGCGACAGCAAGATCAAGGTTGCCGGACACGCCTTCGGCAACGCCGAGGACAACGTGAAGTTCGGCCGTGTAAACCTGAAAGGCATCATCCAAAACAGCGTCAACGTCGGCATGATCCAGGTCGCTCAGCGCGTGGGCGAGCAAGCTTTTTACAATTACCTGCTCAAGTTGGACTTCGGTCGGCCCACCGGGGTGGGGCTGCCCGGCGAGATCGGCGGCTCGCTCATCCCCGTAGAAAAGTGGTCGCCGCTTGAGATCGCGTCGATCTCGATCGGACAAGCCGTCTCGGTGACCGGCGTGCAGCTGGCCTCAAGGCTGGCCGCCATCGGCAACGACGGGGTGCTGATGCAGCCGTTTGTGCTGCTGGAAACCAGATCATTGGACGGAAGTCCCGTGCAGCGCACCAGCCCCCGCGCGGTGGAACGCGTGGCCTCAAATTCTAACGCGCGCCTGATGGTGGACATGATGATCGCGGTGGTGGAGAAGGGCACGGGCACCGCCGCGCAGCTGGACAGCTTCTCGGTGGCCGCCAAGTCGGGCACTGCACAAAAGGCTTTGCCCGGCCAAGGGTACTTGCCGGATAAGTTCATCTCGTCGTTCGGAGGGTTCTTTCCGGCGCACGATCCCCGCTTTCTGGTTTTGGTGGTGCTGGATGAAGTTCAAGATCAACCCGTGTGGGGTGGCCGCACCGCGGGCTCGGTGTTTGTAGAAATCGCAAAGCGCCTGATCGCGCTGGAGAAGCTGCACCCCCAGCGCTAGAGGCGGTTTAGGGACTTGAGCGGTGTGATGTGCTATCCTGTCAAGGCAGAGGGTTAAGGAGGAACCATGAAATTCGTCGTCGCTTGTTGCATCGTTTCGCTGCTGTTTTCAACGTGCTGGGCTCCCATCGTCGCCGCGCAGGAGGACCCCGGCGCGGACCAGCCCGCGCAGGAGACCGATCGCTTCGGCATCGAGCAACCGTCCGGCTTTGCGCGCGCGGAGCTTGCCTTTTGGCAGACGCTCTACGGCGTGGGGTTGGGAGCGCAGTTGTGCGTGCTGCTGGAGTGCAACAGCCAGCGCCTGACCGTCGGCGCGATGGTGCTGGGGGGCGGAGCCGGGCTGGGCCTGTCCTTGTGGGGCACGCAAGGGGGCATCACCCCTGGGCGCGCGCATTTGATCAACTCCGCCACGATGTGGGGCTGGTGGGACGCGTTCCTGCTGAGCTTCGTGCTGGACATGTGGAGCAGCGAGAAGGCGTCCGTCGGTCTGATGATGGCTGGAGAGTTGGCCGGACTGACCGCTGGGATCACTTTGTGGGACACCTTTCGGCCCAACGCGGCC
>DATCIV010000245.1:0-3563 GCA_036507575.1 Candidatus Bipolaricaulota bacterium
CTACGGCTCTGAGGCGTTCGCCGGCTTCTCTGAGGAGCTGGTTCAACTGCAGGCAAGGCTGGAGGAATTCACCCAGGGCGTGGACCGCCTTGCCAGCGAGGCGCACGCGGCGCTTGGGGATTCGGCAGAGGAAGCCGCCGACGCGTTGCACACCGCCGCGCGCAACGTGCAGCTGCAAGCCCAGACGTGGTTTTGGCTGGTGCGGGCCGAAGACGGCGCGTACGTCTTTTGGTATGAAATCAGCGCAAAGCCCAATGCGCTGGTGACGCTCAGCGCGGTGCCGCTGGATGTGGGCGATGCGCTGTTTGGACTGTATCGGCACCTGGACACGGCGATCTTCACCTCGGCGACCCTGTCCATCCGCGGGGACTTCTCCTATTTCATGGCCCGCGTGGGGCTGGATCGCCTGTCTGCGGAGCAGGTACGGTGTCAGGATTTCGGCCAGCCCTTCAAGCACGAGGAGGCAGTGCACCTGAGCATCCCCACCTACCTGCCGGACCCCAACGACGTCGCGTTCTCGCAGGCGTTGGCCGGCCTGCTGTACGACGTCACGACGTTTTGCGAAAGGCGCACGATGGCCCTTTTCACCTCGTACCGGCTGCTCAAAGAAGTCCAGGGGCAGCTTGCGAACAGGGGGCTTTTCGTCTGTGCGCAGGGGCCCGGAGAACCGAAAGGCAGGGCGCTCGAGGCTTTTCGCAAGGGTCCAAAAGCAGCCGTGTTGCTGGGCACGGACAGCTTCTGGGAAGGCATTGATTTGCCTGGGGAGGAGCTGGAAGTGTTGGTGATTTCAAAGCTGCCTTTTCCCGTCCCCACCGATCCGCTCGTGTCGGCGGAGGAGGAACGGCTGGCGGAGCTGGGAAAATCCGCATTTGCAGGCTATTCGCTTCCCCAGGCCATCCTCGCCTTGAGACAGGGTTTTGGACGGCTGCTGCGCTCCAAGAGCGATCGCGGAGCCGTGATCCTGGCGGACGTGCGCCTGCTGCGCAAGGGGTATGGGAAGCAAGTGCTTGCCGCGCTGCCGTGTGCCGCAAAGACCTACTTCACCCCCAGCAGCCTGTTGGTGGATCTGAAGCGCTTCTTCACCGAATAGCGCCGTTCTTGGGGGCTGGAGCAACATTCTCGCTCGAGCCCCCTCTATCCGCGATCGATGAGCAGTGTGACACGGCTATCGGCAAGTGCAGGGGCGCGACCGCTGTGTCCCCTCTGCTTTAGAGAAACTGGGGCAGCCACAGCGCCAGCTGCGGGAACAAGAGGATCAGCGCAAGCCCCACCAACTGCAGCACCACAAACGGAATGATGCCGCGATAGATATGACGCAACTCCACCTCAGGCGGCGCAGCGCCTTTGAGGTAGAACAGCGCAAAGCCAAAGGGCGGCGTCAGGAACGACGTTTGCAGGTTCACGGCCACCAGCACCATGAACCAGAGCGGATTGACCCCAAGCTCGGCCATGATGGGCACCAGGATGGGGATGTGAATGAAGGTGATCTCGATGAAATCCAAGAAGAATCCAAGCACGAACAGCACCACCATCACGATGGTCAGGATGACCCAGGTGTCCAGCTCGAGGCTGAGAAAGAAGTTGCGCAGCAGGCGGTCCCCGTGAAGGCCTCGAAACACCAGGCCAAATGCAGAAGCTCCGCACAGGATGACGAACACCATGCTGGTGAAGCGCACGGTGGACTGCATCACGTCGCGCAGCACCGACCACGTGAGCTTGCGGTGCAGCGCGGCAAGCGTCGTGGCCCCGAACGCGCCCACGCCGGCGGCCTCGGTCGGAGAGGCGATTCCGAAGAAGATCGAGCCCAGCACGGCCAGGATCAGGAAACCGGGAGGCAACAAGGCCTTGACGGCGCGTCGCCACAGATCGAGCCGTGACACGGCCGCCTCCAGGACGATGGGCGGCGCATCCTCAGGCCTCAATAACCCGTAGCAGAAGATGTACGCCATGTAGAGCAGCGCCAGCATCACGCCGGGGATGAAGGCGGCGAAGAACAGGCTGCCGACGTTGACCAGCGGATCGCTTGCGATGCTGGCCAGGAGCAAGAGCACGATGCTGGGCGGGATGATCTGTCCCAACGTGCCGGCGGCGCAGATCGTCCCGGTGGCGAGTTCCGGGCTGTAGCCCCTGCGCAGCATCAGCGGCAGCGCCAGCACGGTCATGGTCACCACGGTCGCGCCGATGATGCCGGTGGATGCCGCCAGAATGGCCCCCATGGCCGTCACCGCGATAGCCATGCTGCCCGGCACCTTGCGCATGAGGGTGGCCAGGGTGTCGAGCAGGTCTTCGGCCAGGCCCGACCGCTCCAGCATCACGCCCATGTAGACGAACAGGGGCACCGCGACGAACAGGAAGTTGGACATCACGCCCCAGATGCGGTTGGGCAGCAGGTAGAACCATTCGATGCCCAGCGTGGGCAAGCCAAAGAGCAGGGCAAGCGCGCCGATGCTGAGCGCCACGGGGAAGCCGAAGGCGACAAACACCATCAATCCCAGCAGCATGAACAGGGGCAGCAGTTCGATGGCCCAGTCCATCAGCGCGCCACCGTGGATTTCTGCTTGAGGAACAGGGCGTTGCGCAGGATCTCGGCGATCCCCTGAAGCCCAAGCAGCACGAAGCCAAGCGGCAGAGCGCTCTTCAACAGATAGCGGGCGGGTAGCCCGCCCGGATCGGAAGAGCCCTCGAGCGTGCGCCAAGACAGGCCGACCATGCTGAAGTCAAAACCCCGCGTCGAACTCAGGGAAGCATAGACCACCACCGCGCAAAACGGGAGCAGGAACAACAGCGATCCCAGCAGGTTGACCCACGCTTTGCCGCGAGGGCTCATTTTGTGGTACAGCAGGTCGACGCGCACGTGCCCATCGTGCTTGAACGTGTAGGAAGCCCCCAGCAAGAAGATGAGCGAGTAGAAGTGCCAATTCAGCTCGATCAAGAACGTGGTGTTATGGCCAAACAGATAGCGCTCGGTCACATTGTAGGCGGTGATGAGCATCATGCCGGTGCTCAGCCACATGACGATCTTGCACAACCACTCGCTGCAAGCGTCAATCCAATCGATCAGCCTTTGAGTCACAAAGCCTCCCGCGCGAACGAACGATTATAGCATTCGACCGATTGAGCCGCGGACACGGCGTTAATTCGCCTTCAACCGGGCACCAGCCGCTTCAACGTCGTGATGCCAGATGCTTGCGCACCAAGCGTGCTGTCGCTACTCTCTTGTCTGCAAAGCTTCAAGGAGCCTGGGAGGACGCGTGAGACACAGCGCTGGTCTGGCCATCGTTCTGTTCGTGCTCTGGTTGCTGTGGTCCGGACATTACACGCCGTTCCTGCTCTTGCTGGGGTTGTTGTCGTGCCTCATGACCATACTCCTCTCGCGCAGGATGGGCATCCTGGACCTTGAGGGCCAGCCCCTTCACTTGTTGGGGAGGGCGCTCATATACTGGCCCTGGCTGTTCTGGCAGATCCTCAAGGCCAATTTGGATGTGGCGCGGCGCATCTTGCACCCGAAACTGCCCATTGAGCCGCAGATGATCCAGGTGATCTCAGGGCAACGCACCGACCTG
>DATCIV010000246.1:0-5366 GCA_036507575.1 Candidatus Bipolaricaulota bacterium
TGGGGATCTCAAAGCCCACGATGGCTCTTAGCTGCGGTAGCAGAATGGCCTTGGAGGAATTCAGATCCTGGGGCCCCTTGATCGAGTGGCGGTTCACCAGCGCTTGCACCATGGGCAGCAGCGCTTCCGGTTCATGAACCAAACGGGGCTTGCCGTACGCGTGGGCCACGGCGTAATTCCAGGTAGGCACAAGTTCGTCCTGCGCGTACCAGGACGGCGAGATGTAGGCGTGCGGACCTTGAAAGGCCACCAGCACCTGGGTCTGCTCCCGCCACGTCTGCCAGTGAGGGTTGGCGCGGGCCATGTGCGCGATCAACGTGCCGTACGGGCCGCGATCGGAATCGAGCAGGAACGGCAGGTGCGTGGCAAAAGGCGCCCCATCTGCTTGGCTAAACAGCGTGGCGAAGTTGTAGCGGCGCATCAGGTCGTAAAGTTTGTGCAGGTCGTCTTGCTTGAAGCGAGGCGGCACGTACATGGCGCATCCTTTCCCCTGTGAAGACTACAGGGTATCGCTTCGAAAACGCCCTTGCCACTTGCGCGCCATGCGAAGCAGAGAGCCTTCGGACGAGTGCGTTTCCAGCTGTTCCAGGGGAACCCAGGCAAGCGCCAGCGACTCATGGCTGACTGCAGGCGACTGACCATGCCGGGCCTGAAACGCGTAGCGCACGTCGTAGTGGAAGTGGGCAAGGTCCGCACCCCGAGCGGGGATGAGGTGGATGTCCAGATCGAAGATGGCTTCGTCTGCCAGGCGCAAATCGTGCAAGCCCGTCTCCTCTTGCGCTTCCTGCAACGCGACCGCGAGCACGTCCGGGTTGCCATCGCAGTGTCCGCCCGGCTGCACCCACTTGTTCAACTTGCGGTGGTGAACGAGCAGCGTTTTCGTGCCGCTAGGGTCAACGATCCACGCCGATCCGGTGACGTGGCCGAGGCTCAGGGTACGCTCGAAGCAACCTTCGTGGTTCTTGACGAACTCGATGAAGAGCAGCAGACACTCAGCATCTGCTGCGTCCAGCGGGCGATATTGCGCCAATTGATCGAGGAGCGCTTTGCGGTGCAAGAGGGTTTTCAAGCCCATCCTTTCTGATATTCGGCACATTAAATTGGGCAGAGGCTTGCGCCGCAAGGCGTGTCTTGCTTTCGCTGCAAAAGGGCCAGTATCATCCCCTCTATCTTGCAGACTCGGGCCCTGATGGGAGAGATATGACCTTGAAGGAGCGCGGCAACCAGCAATGGATCCAGGCGCTGAACAAACCCGGCCCGTCACGTGACGCCGCGCTTGCCGATCTGCGCGCACAATTGCTGAAAGGGCTCAGATACGCGCTGCCAGGCCGCGCGGGCGTGGATGCAGCCGCCCTCGAGGACTTTGCGCAGGAAGCGCTGCTCAAGATCCTGGACAAGCTGGACACCTTCCGCGGCGAGAGCAAGTTCACCACCTGGGCCCAGACCGTGGCCGTGCGCCTGGCCTTCTCCCACCTGCGCCGACGGCACTGGCAGGATGTCTCGCTGGATCAGATGATCGAAGAGGCGAACTTTGATCCTGCTGAGCAGGTGGACCCTACGGCTCAGGCTCAGCAAAAACTGCATCAGGAGAGAATTCTTGAGGTCATGCACCAGGTGATCAACGAACAGCTCACCGAAAAGCAGCGCCAGGCGCTGATGGCCGAATTTCAGCACGGCATGCCGCTGGAAGTGCTTGCCGAGCGCATGAACACCAACCGTAACGCCCTGTACAAGCTGCTGTTCGATGCAAGGCGCAAGCTCAAGAAGGGGCTGCTTGCATCGGGGCTGACGGTGGAAGAGGTAAGATCGGCTTTCGAATTGTAATCTAGGCTTGATCAAGGTGATGAACGAAAATGCCTTTGTCCCCCGAAACGCTGAAGAACATCGTGCGCTACGCTCTGGACGTACGGGACGTTGAGCTGACGTGCGACCAGTGCCTGGATCAACTGGATCGGTACGCGGAACAAGCGCTTGCCGGCAAGGAACTGCCCGAGGCGCTCAAGTTGGTGGAAGACCACTTGAGCTTCTGCACGCAGTGCTGCGAACAATTCGAAGCCCTGCTGGCCGCGCTGCGCGGGCTGCAGGCCGAGTAGTTATTTCTTGTACGCGACCAACAGCCCGTCCCGCAGGGGCAGGAGCGAGACGATCCAGGCGGGATCGTTTGCAATGCGCCGAGTCAACCGAGCTAGAACTGCGACGCAGTGAGCGTGACATCCGCGTGCGCCCAAGCGGCCTCAAAGCGCGCTTGCACCTGCGCCGCTTCCGACGCCCCCTGCGCCTCCAAGCTCTGCCACAGCCCAAACAGGGACCAGCCGTTTTCCGGGTACTGTCGCAGATCCTCGCGGTAGACCGCTTCGGCCTCCGGTGCGCGACCCAGTTTCAGCAGCGCCGCGCCCAGCGTCTGGCGCACGGGATAGTACCATGCCGGCGGCTCGATATAGGGGAGCGTGTCCTGAAGGGCGACGGCTTCCTGAAGCCTGTTGATCATCTCGTCACTTTGCCCGTTTGCGCCCGCCAGCTCCGCGCTCAACGTGAGCGCGCCGATCTTGAGCATCGTGGCCGCCGGGTTGAACGAGCTGAGGATCAAGGCTTCCATCTCGGGCAGTGCCGCGATCGATTCCATCTGCGACAGCTCCGCTGCCGCTTCATCCAGCTGTCCCAGGCGCACCAGGGCCAAGCCACGGGCGTAGCGCCAGATCCCGGTGGTGTATTGGTACTTGACCTCGGGCTTGGGCTGGCGCAGGATGTCGTCCCATTTGCCAAAACGAACCATGGCAAACAGCGGCATCGGCTTGAAATCCTCGAGCATGGGGAAGGCCGCGTAGTTGGACTGCGGGATCTCGTCCACGAGCTTGTCGGCCGCTTGCAAGGCTACCTGGCTGTTGCCCTCCATCGCAGCGGCGTGGAACAGGAAGTGAATGTTGTGCGGGTAATAGGCGGTGGGGTAGAAACCTGGCGTCGTGCGTCGGTCGGGCATGTAAGCCTCATCCGCGTGGATGGCGTGTTCGTTGGCGACGGCGGCATCGTGGTAGCGGCCCACGCGCCAGTACGTGTGGGCCGGCATGTGGACCAGATGGCCCGCGCCGGGCACCAGGCTCGGCAGACGTTCGGCGCTTGGCACAGCCCGTCCGGGGTCCAGCGAGGCCTCGACCGCGTGGATGTAGAAGTGGTTGGCGCCGGGGTGGTTGGGCGCGCGCTGCAGCACGGACTCCAGCGTCGACACGATCTCTGAGGCATACGTGGTGGGCTGTCCGTCCGTCGTCCAATAGGCCCACGGGGTCAGGTCCATCAACGCCTCGGCAAAGAGCGTGGCGGCGTCCATGTCGTCGGGAAACTGTTGGGAGACCTCGCGCATGGCGTTTGCGTAGTCCAGATCGAGGCTGCTCCGATCAGCCGGCGCCGCCGGGGCGTAGCGCTTGGCCAGCGCTTCGATGTAGGCCTGCTCGCGCTTGCTGGCAGTGGGCGCCAATTGCAGGGCCTCCTGAGCCAGCGTATAGGCGTCGAATCCCAAGCCGGGATCCATGGGCAGGTTGATGTTGGGGCCCAGCACGTAGGCCGCGCCCCAGTAGCACATGGCGCACTTGGGGTCCAAGCGGGCTGCCTCCTTGAACGAGCGAGACGCCTCTTCGTGGTTGAAGCCGTAGGTCAGGATCAACCCTTGATCGAAGAAGCGCTGGGCAAGCTTGACCTTGGTGATGATGGGAAAGTGGTGGTCGCCCAGGTTGTCGAACAGCGGCGCCTGCAACTCCACGCGCTCGGTCGGCTGCCAGATGAACACGCCGATCATGATCACGACCAGCACGATCACGGCGGTGATGATGTGGTTCATTTTCTACACCCTCCTTGAGGTGGAACAGCCAAGTTCCTGAGCCCCTATATAGCACAAAAAAGCGGAGCTTGTCGGTCCGACTACGTGTATGTTACAATCGCCATGAGTTTTCTCCAAGGAAGGTGGACTCATGCGCGAAGTCAAAACGATTTGTCCCTACTGCGGCGTCGGCTGCGGCATGTACTTGACGGTGGATAACGGCAAAGTGACCGGCGTCAAGCCCCAGAAAGACCATCCCATCAGCAAGGGCACGCTGTGCCCCAAGGGGGCCACTGCGGACCAGTTCGTCCACCACGCCGACCGCCTCACCGATCCGCTGTTGCGTAAGAACGGACAGCTGGTCAAGGTTTCCTGGGAGGAGGCTTACACCTACATCGCCTCGGCGTTCCAGCGCATCCAGGGCCGGCACGGCAAGGACTCCGTCGCCCTGATCAGCACCACGCGCGGCACGCAGGAGGAAAACTACGTCGCACAGAAGTTCGCCCGCGCGGTGCTGAGTACCAACAACCTGGATCAATGCCAGCGCATCTGCCACTCGGCCACGGTCACGGGCCTGAGCGAGGTGTTCGGCACCGGCGCGATGAGCAACCCGGTGAAAGATTTCCTGGAGCCCGGCCCGCAGGCGCTGATGGTCATCGGCAGCAACGCCGCAGGCAGCCACCCCATCATCTGGAGCCAGTGGATCATGCCCACCCTGCGCAAGGGCATCCCGCTCATCGTGATCGACCCGCGCCGCACGCAGGTGGTCACCGACGGCGAGAAGGCCGGCGCCAAGGTGCTGCACCTGCGCGCGCGACCGGGGTCTGAGGTGGCGCTGTTCAACGCCATGTGCCAGCACATCATCAAGCTGGGCCTGCACGACAAGGAGTACATTGAAAAACGCCTGGAGAATTTCGGCGCGTTTGCCAAGTCACTCGAACGCTATACCCCGGAGTTTGCGGAGAAGCTGAGCGCCGTTCCCGCCGCCGACATCCGCAAGGCGGCCGAGATCTACGCCAATGCCAAGCCCGGGTCCATCACTTACGGCATCGGCATCACCGAGCACCACAACGGCACGCAGAACATCAAGGCGCTTGCCAACCTGCCGATGATCACGGGCAACATGGGCGTGCCCGGCGGCGGCATGAACGCCCTGCGCGGCCAGAACAACGTGCAAGGCGCAACCGACCTGGTGCGCCCGGAGACGCTGCCCGGCTATCAGAAGTGGAGCGATACTGCGGCGATCCAGCGCTTCGAGAAGATGTGGGGCATCACGATCCCCAGACCCAAGAACGGCTACTTCTTCGCCTCGCACATGTGGGACATGGCCCTGGAGGGAAAACTGCACGGCCTGTACGTGATGGGCCAGGATTTTGCCTTGAGCGAGGGGAACATCCAGAAGGTGCGCCAAGCGCTGTCCAAGCTGGAGCTGCTCATCGTGCAAGACATTTTTATGAACAAGACGGCAGAGTACGCGCACGTCGTGTTGCCGGCGGCCAGCTTCGCCGAGAAGGATGGCACGTTCGTCAACACCGAGCGGCGCGTGCAGCTCGTGCGA
>DATCIV010000247.1:0-3203 GCA_036507575.1 Candidatus Bipolaricaulota bacterium
AAACGAAAAATCATTCTTCCCGTTGGCCTGTTGCAGGCGGGGGAAAAGGCGATAGAATGCGCGCTAGCATGAAGATTCATGGCACCACTATCCTTGCCCTACGCGACCCGCAAGCCCGCTGCGCCGTCATCGCGGCGGACGGCCAGGCCACCATGAACACGATGGTGATCAAGTCCAAGACCCGCAAGGTGCGCCGCCTCTACGAAGACAAGGTACTCACCGGATTCGCCGGCGCAACGGCCGATGCCATCACCCTGTTTGAACGCTTTGAAGTGAAGCTCAAGCAATACGGCGGCAACCTGTTGCGCGCGGCGGTGGAACTCACCAAGGAGTGGCGCACCGACCGCGTGCTGCGCCGCCTGGAAGCGCTGCTGGTGGTGGTCAACCAGGACGCGCTGCTCACCATCTCGGGCGCCGGGGACGTGATGGAGCCTGACGACGGCATCATCGCGCTGGGCTCCGGCGGAGGGTACGCCCTGGCCGCCGCGCGCGCCTTGAAGGCAGAAACTCAGCTTTCAGCCGCCCAGATTGCGGAAAAATCCCTGCACATCGCCGCAGCTTTGGATATTTACACCAACGACCACATCGTGATCGAGGAGCTCACATGGTAATGGACATCGTGGAGATCAACGCCCAGCTTCCGCAAAAGCGCCCCGACGACCTCAGCCCCAAAGAGATCGTCGCCGAGCTGGACAAGTACATCATCGGCCAGAAACAGGCGAAGAAGGCAGTGGCCGTGGCCCTGCGCAACCGCATCCGCAGGCTGAGGGTCGAGGGCGAGCTCAAGAAGGAAATCCAGCCCAAGAACATCCTCATGATCGGCCCGACGGGCGTGGGTAAGACCGAAGTCTCGCGTCGGCTGGCCGTCTTGACCAGCTGCCCGTTCGTCAAGGTGGAGGCCACCAAGTTCACCGAGGTGGGCTACGTGGGCCGCGACGTGGACACCATCGTGCGCGATCTGGTGGAGGCCAGCGTGAACATGGTGCGTGCGGAGGAGATCAAGAAGATCGAGCCTGAAGCCCGGCGCATGGTGCGCGAGCGGCTGCTGGACGCCCTGCTGCCCGCGCCGGAGCAGCAAGCGAGCGCGGAACGCCAGGAGTCCCAGCAGCGCACGCGGGAGAAACTGGCCCAGAAGCTGGATGAGGGCACCATGGAGGATCGCCTGATCGAGATCCGCGTGCCCCAGTCCCCGGTGCGACAGGTGAACGTGTTTTCGCAGGAGGGCATGGACCAGATGGGCATAGACCTGTCGGAAATGCTCGGTGGCCTGCTGCCCAAGCGCATGGCGGCCAAGCGGTTGAAGATCCGCGACGCGCGCGATCTGCTGTTCAACCAGGAGGCCGACAAGCTGCTGAACCATGAGGAGATCCAACGGCAAGCCCTGCAGCGCGCTCAGGACATGGGCATCGTCTTCATCGACGAGATCGACAAGATCGCCGTGAGCGGGCGCGAGGAGCGCGGAGGGCCAGGCGTCAGCCGCCAGGGCGTGCAACGCGACCTGCTGCCGTTGCTTGAGGGCGCCACGGTGCGCACCCGCTACGGCAACGTCTCTACCGAGAACGTGCTGTTCATCGCCGCCGGGGCGTTCAGCATGGCCAAGCCGTCCGACCTGATCCCCGAGCTGCAGGGCCGGCTGCCCATCCGCGTGGAGCTTCAGCCTCTGGGGCGCGAGGACTTCGTGCGCATCTTGAAAGAACCCAAGGACGCGCTCACCAAACAATACCACGCATTGCTGCGCACGGAAGGGCTGAGCGTGCAGTTCACCGAGGACGCCGTCGAGGAAATCGCGAAGATTGCCCATACTTTGAATGAATCCATCGAGAACATCGGAGCCCGCCGCCTGCAAACCGTGATGGAGAAGCTGATGGAGGATCTCTTGTTCGAGACCGTCGGCGCTGAAAACGAGTCTCGCACCATTGATGCACCGTACGTGCGCGAGAAGCTCAAGGGCGTGGCCGAGGACTTGGACCTCAGCCGCTATATCCTGTAAGAAATATGCGCATCAACGTGACGCGGAAACGACGCGGGTTTTGGATGGAGCTCTTTGCGCGCTGGATCGTGTCCACGCTGTCCATCTACGGCGTGGCCTGGCTGCTGGCCCCTCACATTCAGACCGCCGACTTCACCAGCGCCATCTGGGCGGGTCTGGCTTTGGGATTGATCAACAGCTTCGTGCGGCCGCTGATCGTTCTCTTGACGCTGCCCGTGACCGTGATCACGCTGGGGCTGTTTCTGCTGGTCATCAACGCGGGCATGCTGGTGGTCGTCAGCGAGATGGTGCCCGGCTTTGAGATCGAGAGCTTCGGCTGGGCCGTGCTGGCATCCTTGCTCATTAGCTTGGCAAGCGCGATGCTGAACCAGTTGTTGCGAGATTGAACGCATCTCAAGGAGGGTTGCATGAATGCGCATTGGCGTTATCTAGGGCTCCTGTCGTTGTGCATCTGGTTTGGCGCAGGCGTTGGCTCTCCCCCCGGCAATGCCACGCTGGCCCAGGCAGGCTCACCGCAAGCGGTGTATTTCTCGTTTGATCCTCTGGTAATACCCCTTGAAACCGAAGAAACCGTGCGCTTTACGGCGAAGGTCTTGGGGTCGCCAAGCCGCGCCATTTTGGAGTTGAACCCAGACCCGGCAAGCGAGGTTGAGCTTCACGACGACGGCGCCGACGGCGATGCGCTGGCCCGCGATGGCGTCTATAGCGCTGTATTGCCGGCCCAGGCGATCACGTCGACGTTGCAGGAGACGGACGTGTTTCGCCCCTTCGTCGGCTTCCTGAAACTGTTTCAAGGGGACACGCTGAGCGCTCAAGTCAACGTTTTCGCCGAGGTGTTGACCTCGGGGATCCCGCGCTTAGGCATCACCCCTCTGGCCGAGGATGCCCAATTCAACGACTATCTGGTCAACGTGTATGATCCGGATTTTTTTGAGAGCGCTTCGTTTGATTACGAGCGCATTGCGCGCAGGTTCTACCAACTCTTCCCCGATGACTACGATTTCCTCAACATCGTGTTCACGCCCTCCCACTTCCAGAACCGCTTTCACTTCGCGGTGCAAAACGACGTCTTCGGCATCGGGCTCTCCCGCTTCGACAACGCCAGCCGCTACGGCAGCGGCGGGCGTTTGTTGGGCATCACGGTGTTTCCCATCACCTACTTCTTCGATGGCGCCTCGGAAGCGTATCAGCACGAGCTGGGCCACCAGTGGAT
>DATCIV010000248.1:0-8130 GCA_036507575.1 Candidatus Bipolaricaulota bacterium
CTTGAACTTCATTTCGCGCGCCGCCTGCGGCCTCCAGGCACTTCGCGTGATGGAAATGGATCAAATGTGGCCACGCTTCAAACCCCTGTTCCAACAGCCCTACCGCTTGCTTCGAGGCGCACAGGGCTTCCTCGATCCGCCCCAGCCGGCGCAGCGCCGCGCTCTGCCAGGAGGCCATCAAACCGACCAGGTCAAACGCCTTGATGGACTGGGCAAGTTGGCAGGCCAGCTTGAAGGAGGACAGCGCGGCAGCGGGGTCCTCCAGTTTCAGCTGGAACACCCCGGCAAAATAGTGAACGTGGACCTGCCGCGCCTGATCGTTGATGCGTTCGTACTCGGCTTGCGCAACGCCGAGCCAGCGGCGGGCTCGCCGAAACCCGCCCCGCAAAGCAAGTGCAAACGCAGCCCCTTGCAGCGCCAAGGCCTGACCTCGCTGGTTTCCCAGTTTATGGTGCAGGGCATAGGCCGTCTTTGCCCACTTGAGGGCCGTTTTCCCCTGGCCCACGATGTTCGACAAGATGGCCAGGTTGTTGCAGCTGACGGCTTGTCCGAATTCATCATCATGATCTCGAAAGCTGGCCAGCGCGCGTTGGTGGCTTTGAAACGCAGCGCCCAGATCCGCAAGCGCGCGCTGGGCGATCCCCACGTTGTCCAAGGCATACGCCGCGCGCGCCTCCTCCCCCAAGCCCTGCAAAAGCCTGCAGGACTCGGCAAAGCAGCACAGCGCAGCCGGGTAACGCCCCAGCGCATGATAGGCCCTGCCCACCATTTCCAGGCTGATGGCGTACTCAAGCGGGCACCCCAGCTGCTGCCAGCGGGCAAGCGCTTGAAAGGCGTGGCACAGCGCCAGCCGGAAGCGGCCCGTCAACACGTAAAACCAGCTCACGTCAAAGTGAACCTGCGCGGCCAGCCTGGGTGCGTCCACTTCGGCCAGGGACTCCAACGCGTTGGAGAGGATCCTGCTCTGTGCCTTGCGATCCCCCAGGAACTCCAGGTATTTCGCCCGGCGAAGGTCCAACGTCAGGATTTCCAAACGCCGCTTTCCGCGCTCAAGATCGCACGTCGCCAGCAACTGATCCGCGCGCTGCAGGAGCGACTGAGATTCCTCCACCCAATAATGCTGCAATGCCTGCGCCAGCGCACCTTGCACGCAACCATACGCCTTGTCCCACGCTTTCGCCTGCTCGTAGTGGTGCGCCAGCAGGATCTGATGGGCATGGGCATTTTCATTCTGCTTCCTCTCCAACGCGTGCGCAGCTTTCAGGTGCAACTGTTGCCGCTCCACCGGACCCAGCTTCTCATAGACGACTTCCTGTATCTTGGCGTTGGAAAAGGAGAACCGTCCTTTGGCTTCCAGAATGCAGCGATTCTCGATGAGCTGATCCAGCGCCCTGACCAGGTGAGGCTGCGGCTGATCCGTCATGTCGTGCAACGTCTGCAGGTCGAACGCACTGCCCAGCACCGCGGCGGCAGCGAGCAACTGCTGCGCACTTGGGTCCAGCGTGGCCAGATGGCGGTCAATCGCCTCCTGCATTGGGTAGGGCAACACATTCTGTGGAAGCGATTTGAGGCTGCGCCAGCGCCCGTCTTCTTCCAAGACAAGAAAGTCGTGGTTGAACATGTACAACAACAGGGTGCTCAGGAACAAAGGGTTTCCCGCCGATTGCTGAAAGAGCTGCTCGACCTGAGCCTGGGGCAGCGAGCGGTGCGACAGCTTCTCCAACAACTCGCCCACGTGCGCTCGGCTCAACGGCGTAAGCTGAATGCGGGCATTGTGGTTGGGAAAAGCGCGCGTGATCAGCGCCTGAATCGGCGAGATCGCGTTCAAATCGCCGCTGCACAAGAGCAAGACGGGCAAGCCGTCCAGGTCCAGCTTGGCCATCAGCTCCAGGCTCGCGCGATCCACCCACTGAATGTCCTCGATCAACCACACGAGTCGGCGCCCCTGGCCGATCACGGCGTGAAGCATGGCGTTGACGCCCACTGCCAAATGAGCGTGCGAGGTCAGGACGGGCTCGGCCGCATAACCCCTATGCGGCGCCGGGTGTTGGACCTCCAACACCATCTGGAGTTGCTGCCAAACGGGGCCCGGCAACTGCTGGAAGAAGCTGGAGGGAAGCAACGTCAGGCAAGGTTGAAGCGCTTCGCGAAGGGCGCGCCAGTTCAAGGGGTACTCGAAACGGGAGCCTTGGCACTTCAAGAACAACGTCTTTTCGTCCAGCAAGGCGGCGCTGGAGACTTTGCACAAGCGGCTCTTGCCCATGCCGGGCTCGCCCAGAATGCCCACCGCAAAGCCGCCTTGAGAGAAAGCCTGCCCGGCGCAACGGCCCACCGCGTCCAACTCCTCCACGCGCCCCACAAACGGCGGCTCGGCCAAGTTGGGAGGCAGCAACCGTCGCGGCACTTGCTGGGGCGCAGTTGCGGGGGAGAACTGAGCCCTGCGCACGTGCTGGTGAAACTCGACCAGTTCCTTGGCGGGAACTGCGTTCTGCTCGGCCAGCGACTGGCGACAACGTTCGAAGGCGCCGAGCGCTTCCTGTCGCCTGCCCAGCAACAGCTGACAGCGCATCAGCCGCAAGGCCGTCTCCTCGTTGCCGGGCTCAAGCTGGAATGCCCGCAGCCACAGCTCTACGGCGGGCGAGTGCTTGCCGAGCTGTTCGTAGCACTGCGCCAGCGCCCCAAGGGATCGGCACAGCGCCTCCTGACAGCGCTGCTGCCAATCCAAAGTCCACTCTTGCACGGAAAATTCCGGCAAGAAACCGCTTTTGTAAAGGCCAAGCGCTTCCCTCAACAGGCCCATCGCGTGTTCTTGATCCTGTCTTTCAAACGCGATGACGCCTTGTTGGGATTTTTGAAAGAACTCCTCCAGGTCCACCTCCAGCTCGGGGACCTTTGCAAGGCAATACCGGCCTTGCTCCAAGCGGATGTAGCGGGAGTCGCTTCCTTCAGCCAAATGCGGCTCCAGGGCTCGTCGCACTTTGCTCACGCGTCCGCGCAGGTTGGCTTTGGATTTTTCGGAACTCGCGTTGGGCCACAACGCGTCGCTGAGCCGTTCTTGGGAAAAAGAACGACTCACTTCGCTGGCCAGGATGGCCAGCAACTCCTTGTCCTTCTGCGTGTGCCAGCGATGGGCAGGGATCAGTTCGCACCCTTGCCAAACATGCAGCTCACCTAGCAGTTCAATCCGTAAGCGCTCCGTAGGGATTAACCTCCCTCATCCCTCACAAGATGGCCCTACTTCTGCTTGCGTTTTGTTGAATCTTATCCTTTCTCAACACCAGATGTCAATTGAGCTGAAAACCGCCTCAATACACCCACGGGCCGCCCGGCCCCTCGGAGGTGAACGCCTGGTCCGGCTTCTGCTCGCTCTCCCACCAGCCGGGCCACTGATAGGAGTACAGCACCTCGCCGGGTTCCACGTAGAAAGGCCCGAAGCGCTCCGTCACCCCGTTTTGATCCAGCGTCACGGTCACCCGCACCGGGCCTCCAGCGCGCTCGACGCTGATGGCCAGGGGGTACACCGCATAGGGATAGTGCTCCTCCAACAGGCTGTAGGCCTCGAGGCCGCCGCTTGCTCCGGGGGCCAGGTCGTCCATCGCAAACACCCCCCAGCGCGCCACGCCATTGACTCCGACCCACTTCACCGTTCCATCCGGACCCGGTTCGCCCACCAGCAGGTCCACGTCCTCGCTCTCGGACCACTCGACGCTGACGTCGAGCGTGGTGTTGAAGGCCACGATCACCTCGGAGGTCTCCCCGCTCGCCGCAAGCACCTGGGCGCGCTGTGAGATGCGGTTGGCGGAGCGGAAGCTGTAGACCACGGCGTCGGCCCCGGCCGCAAGCACCTGGTAGCCGCCCGGCTCCACGTCGGGGAAGCGCGCTTGCCCCTGCGCGTTGGTCTGGGCGAAGTAGCGATCCACGCCGTTTTGGCGCAGGATCACGTCCACAAACGGAACCCCGTGCTGCTGGCCGCTCTCGTCGGCGTTTCGCGTGACCACCTTGACCAGCACGACGGCCCCGTCGGCGGGCAGTTGCGTCGTTTGCAGCGCGCGCGGCAGGTTGATGCGCCCCCAGCCCGTGCGGCGGTCAAAGCCCGGCGTTTCGACGTCGTCGGCCGTCTGCTCGAGCACCTTTTGCAGCTGATACGCCGTGGCGTCCGGGAAGCGCTCCTTGAGCAGCGCGATGGCCCCGCTCACCTGCGGCGCCGCCATCGAGGTGCCGCTGAAGTATTGGTAGCCGTACGAGTCGTCCGTGGGGCGCGTCAGCCACAGGGGGACGGAGGACAAGATGTCCTGGCCGGGCGCTCCTACCGAGATGAGGCTGCCCATGGTGGAGAAATCCACTTTTTGGTCCTTGGGGTCCGTCGCCCCCACGCCCAGCACGCCGGGATATCCTTTGGGATAAAGCACCTCGTCTTCGCTCGAGTTGCCCATGGAGTTGACGAACACCACGCCCGCCTCCACCACCTTGTCGATGGCTTCCTTGAGCGTCTGGCCGTAGCCGCGCCCGCCCCAGCTGTTGTTGAGCACGTCGGCTTCATCGCCTGAGTTCTGGGCGCCGTCCGGTCCGACCAACGAAGCCCACAGGATGCAGCGGGCTACGTTGGCGTCGCCTACGTAGCCGGAGGAGTTGCCCCGCCCCACCCGCTCCAGGTTGAAGATGGGCAGGATCATGAGCTTGGCATCCGGCGCCACGCCCACGATGCCCTCGCCGTTGTCCCCCGACGCGGCCGCGATGCCGGCCACGTGCGTGCCGTGGGTAAACGCCTCCTGGGTTGAATCCGTGTTTGGAGGAATGCTCTCCCCGGTGAGGCAATCGTAGCCGCCCACCTGCTTGCCGCGCAGGTCCGGGTGCGTTCCATCCACGCCGGTGTCCACGATGCCGATCACCGTTCCGCGCCCGGTGGCGATCTGCCACGCGCTTTCCGCTTGCATGAGGTCCAGCGCCCACTGACGGATGCGCAAGGGATCTCCCCCTCCCGGCGCCTGGCTGGGCCGCGCGGCGCCCTCCGTGGCTTGCGAAGGGTCTAAGAAGCGGCCGTCCGATGGATCGGGATCGATGCGCTGGCGCACGTAGTTGGGCTCTGCAAAGCGCAGGCCAGCAGGGCGCTGGTTCAAGGCCGTGACCGCGCCCGCCACATCGCCGCCGGGCAACTCCAGCAGCGCCACGCGGATGGCGGGCAACGTGAACTTGACCTGGCCATTGACCCTTGAGGCGATGTGCGCCAAGTCAGCCTCGGTTTCATAGCCCACCAGCAGTTCCCCTTCGACCCATTGCGACGCTGCGGACTCGACCGCACCCTGCTCGGGCGCGCTTGGATCGAGTTGAACCCACGGCATCGCGCAGCTGCCAAGCGCGATCAAGAGCAAGCCGCTCAGGCTCAATACCCCTGCAAAAGTAGTCAATCGTTTCATCGAAAATCCTCCTCAGTTCCCGGTGGTGAAGCCGAAGTTGTCGCTGGCCGGAACGCCGATCGGCGCGATCGGGATGTTGGGATGCTCCAGGCCAAGGCGGTCCACCGCGATCGACACTGCCGTGGGCTTCGTCAGGTCGTCCACGGCGACGGCATAGACGATTTGCCACTCGTACAGGCGCTGGGATTGCAACGTTTCCCACGGCGTGCCGCTCATGCGCCCATCCTGATTCCAGCGCCAGGAGCGCTGGTTGTTCAAGAAGTCCGGCGGCTCGGGCGTGATCCAGAAGAATTGCTCGCCCAGCACCGTATCCCACAGGATCGCGGCGTAGATCTGATGCTTGCCCACTTGGCGCGTCGGCTGCCAGCGGAACATCGGCGTGCGCGACACCTCGATGGCGTCATCCGCCGGGGAGATCAGCTCCACGTCGAAGGGGGCAAGCGGCGTGGCCGAGACCAGCTCGGACCAGGCGCTTTCATCCCCGCCGCGGAAGGCGGCCACGCGATAGTAGACGGGCTGGCCGACCGACAGCGACGCGTTGCCGTCGCGATAATTGGTTTGATCCGGGTTGAGCGTGACCACGCGCGAGTACGCCGCGCCGTTGAAGCTGCGATACACGCGATAGCCCTCGATGTTTCGCGTCGCAGAAGGCCCCCAGCTCAGCTCCACGTACAAATTTCCCGCCTGGGGCGCGGCCTCGACGGTGGGATTGGGACCCGGATTTGAGAAAAACGCGATCTGCTTGCCCAGGGTGACGGCCACGGCCTTGGGAGATTGCGGCGGCAACAGGTCCCCTTCGTCGGGCAGCACGGTGACGTTGCGGATCAGGTGCGTGCGGTTGCCGTTCAGGTCGTAGACCACCACCTCAAAGGTGGTCTCCCCGCGCACTCCGTACTCCTTGGGGTTGATGCCCTGTTCGCCGGTCAGCGGCGTCTCCTCAAAGATCTGGCGCGGGGCGGTGAGGAAGGAAGAGCCTGGCGTCTTGCCCAGGGCCACGTAGATGTACTGGACGTCGTTGTCGGCCTCCACGCTCACGCGATAGGGGATCTCGCCCCGGAGACGATCGTTCTCATCCACCCCCCACAACGTCACTACCGGCACGCGCGTGGACCAGCGCGGGTTAAAGACTTCGCGCTGGATGATCTGCACGGCCGTCGGCCCCTGGACGCTCAGGCCCAGCACGTGGCTTGAGCCGTACCCCGCTTTGGATAGTTTCAGCTCGTAGCGGCCGGCGGGGACGCCGACGCCAAAGCGCCCGAAGCCGTCCGTGCGCGCGGTGGCGGTGAAGCTGGACGTCAGGCTGTGAACCCAGACGTAGCTGTCGGCCACCGGTTGACCTCCGGTGGCGTTGACCACCGTGCCCATGATGCGCGCGTCGTACGACGGCAGGAACCACGAACACCCCGAAAGGGACAACACAACACCCAATAATGCAAAGGCCATGTACCTAGCAATCCACTGCACGAGCGCCAGCGCTCCTTTCCCTATGCTTTCATGCGGTTATTGGGTTTGATTATAGACCAGTTTTCCCAAAAGGTGAAACCAAGTACCCCCACTGCTAACGCCACAACAGCAATGCGCCCAGCGCTGCTACAGCCGCAACCGCAAGCAGGTGCGCCCGGTCTAGGTTCAGCCACGGCAAGCCCGAACGAAACTCGGCCTCTTGGCCGCAGTGCGTGGGCTTGGAGATCAGCGCCTGACAACGCACGCATTGATAGCGCGCCTTGAGCGTCAAGCCCAACCCGCCCTTGAGCGCCACCCCCAGCATACTACACAACACGATGGCGATGACCGACCAGAATCCCAACGGATAAGGGCCAGGCAGGAACAGCAAGGGAACAAGCGGCAGGGCTGCACCCATCAGGGTCACCAATGCTTCGACTCCTCCACCGAAATGCCGCGCAGGCTCATGCGGGGGCAACACTTCCCGCAACCCGCGAAAGAACGTGGAGGGCAGCAAGGTGGCCCAGGAAATGGCCGAGCTGGCCCCCACCGAAACCAAGTACGCCACGAATAACCCCTTGGAAGGCCAGACGTTGTGCAGAAAAACCAGCGCTACACTCGTGATCGAGATGTAAAAGATCGCCGAGATCTCATAGACTTGGCGCTCTTGGGTTGTTGAAGCTTCTCCAGGTTCAGTGACCCTGACCATCAAGCGGCTCAGCAGGTTGTACGTCAGGTAGAACACGGCCATGGGAAAGAAGAAAGCCAAACCTCCCAATGCCCAGCAGGCGTAGCCCACCAGCAGCGCGCCGATGGCCCCGCTGGCGCTCAATTGTTGAATGTGGGAGGAGATCAGGATGAGCACGATCAAGACCGCAAGAGCTAGCGCTTGGATTTCCAAAGCCGGCGCATCCAGCGCCAGCAGGCGGTTCAACGCAAAATACGCACCGAAAGGGATCAGCACGTTGTCGCTGCCGCCCAACGAGATGGCCTCAAAACAGGTGACCAGGAGCGCCAGGATGACGCCGATCAACACCGCTTCCAACCGACCCGTCTGGCCGGACAGCAACAGCGGGAGGTGGGTCACCAGAAAGGCCACCACGAAGAACGCCGTAGAGCCCTCCAGCGAGCGCAGCTGGTCCATCACTTTGTATTTCACCAACCCATAGGTCTTGCCTACGATCGCCCCAAAAGCATCTGAAAACGCCAAGATCAAGATCGGGATTTGAAACAACAGTGCGTCCCCCCGCGCCAGCACGAACAGGACGTAGAC
>DATCIV010000249.1:0-3988 GCA_036507575.1 Candidatus Bipolaricaulota bacterium
GGAGTACATGCGCTTCATCGAGGACTTCGTGGGCCGGCCCATCGGCTTGATCTCGGTGGGGCCTGGATTTGCTGAGAACGTGGCGCTGCGCTAACATCAAGCCGGCGTAGCAGCGGATTCTTCAGCCACAGCAACAGAAAGGTCTTCCGTTGAGCGTGTGGTCTCGCCTCATGCGTCTGCTCAAGATCGGGTTCAAAGGGCGCACCCAAGACCCCTTAACCGTGATCCAGCGCGACTTATCGCTGATGGAGGAGCGGGCTCAACAGGTCAAATCCAACGGCTTGAGCCTCGGCAAATCCAAGATCCAGCTTGAGCATCGCATCCGCGACCTGGGCAGGCACGTCGAACGCTACCAACAAGAAGCCCGCAGGGCGTTGCGCCTGGGGCGCGAGGACCTGGCCAAGCTGGCGCTTGCCAACAAGCAGTCCACCCTGGCCACCCAGCAGCTGTTGCAGGGCAAGGTGGACGCGCTGGCGCAGAAGGTGGTGGAGTTGGAGCGCGTGAAAGAAGAGTTGGTCAGCCAGATCATGATCTTCAAGATCAAGCGGGACGAGCTGATGCTCACCCGCAGCGCCGTACAGGCCGAGTTGTTCGCCGAAGAGCTGCGCCTGGGGTGGGACCAGGAGGGCGGGTTCACGCGCAGCCAGGGCGCCATGAAACAGCTGGAGCAGGAAGTGCTGCAGCTCCAGGCCCAGGTGGATGCCACCCGCGAGTTGGGACAGCCCCGCCTGCCGCCCCTGGACGAGGACGAGCAAGCCCCGCAGGCGCCGGTGTCGCCCGAAGTGGCGGCGGAACTTGAGCAGCTCAAGCGCGAGCTGGAGCGGGATTAAGCAAGTTGACTTGCCCAGAAGTTTGTGATAGCGTTAACGGGCTGGCCTCAACGTTTCTGAACTCTGGAGGTGGATGCGCATGAAGACAAAAGGCACCTTATGGTTGAGCTTGATCATGATCCTGGCGGGGTGGGCGGCATATGCACAAGACGCCGGAACTCCGCCTGAAGCGGCCCCCGCAACCAGCACCGACGAAACCCCCGCCACCGCAACGCCCGCTACCGCAACGGGCGGCGCGCTGGACTGGCAGGAAGGCGTTTTTGCGTTGCTGGTGGTGGCGGTGGTGATGCTCAGCTTGATCGGCGTCGAGTGGATCCATCGGCGCAACCGATCCGCTTCTTGAGCGGTCCGCTCGGTCGCAGGGAAAAAAACCCCGCAGTTTATCCAATACGCCTGCTCCCCCCCTCACTTTTCGCACACTTGTGATCGCCCTCGCTGTGGCGTCAGGGCTTGACCGTCGCCATCTGCTCTTCCAGGTACTCTTGCATCAGCGGCTCGATGAGCCAGTGCAGCTCCCCTTCTTTCAGGATTTGCTCCAGCCGGTGGGTGGTCAGCTCGATGCGGTGGTCGGTGATGCGGTTCTGCGGGAAGTTGTAGGTGCGGATCTTCTCGCTACGCGTGGCGCTGCCGATCTGGATGCGCCGCTGCTGGGCGATCTGCTGCTGCTGCTCGTCCTGGTAGCGCTGCTTCAGGCGCGATTGCAGCACGCGCATGGCCTTTGCCTTGTTCTTGTGCTGCGATTTCTGATCCTGGCAGATCACGATGATGCCGGTGGGCAGGTGCGTGACGCGCACGGCCGAGTCCGTGGTGTTGACGCTCTGACCTCCAGGACCGCCGGCGCGAAAGACGTCCACGCGGATCTCCTCGGGCTTGATCTGGACCTCCACCTCGTCCACCTCGGGCAGCACGGCCACCGTTGCGGTGGAGGTGTGGATGCGGCCGGAGGACTCCGTGCGGGGCACCCGCTGCACGCGGTGCACGCCGGATTCGAACTTGAACGCGCCGTAAGCCCCGCGCCCCTGCACGATGAAGGTGAGCTGCTTGAAACCGCCCAGCTCGGTGGGGTGGCCGTCGATGATTTCGACTCTCCAGCTGCGCTTCTCTGCGAACTTCTGGTACATGCGGGTCAGGTCGCCGGCGAACAGGGCGGATTCCTCGCCGCCCGTGCCCGCGCGGATTTCCACGATGGCGTTTTGTTCGTCCTGGGGGTCGTGGGGGACCAGGTGCGAGACCAGCTCGGACTGCACGCGGGCGTACGACTGAGCCGCTTCCTCGAGCTCCGATTCCGCCAGGGCGCGCAGCTCGGGGTCCGACTCCTTGAGCTTCTTGGCGTCCTCGATGCGGGCGGCCAGCTGGTTGAGCTGCTGGTCCAACTCGAACACGGCCTTCAGCTGCGCGTAGCGCTGCGTGCGTTCGATGTAGTCCCCGCGCTGCGCGGCGTTCGGCTGCGCCAACTCGGACTCCAGGCGGCCGAGATCGGCAAGCAGCGGCTCGATCTTGAGCGATAGTTCATGCATGGGGCCTCATTGTCTGCGGCTGTTTAGGTTTGTGCAAGCCGGGGGGCGCGGAGAATTTCAGCCGGCGAGTTGGAACTGCGCAGGCGGCGGCGCTTCCAACAAGAGCGAGACCCCCGTGAGCGGGTGATCCAGGTGCAGCTTCCAGGCGTGCAGCATCATGCGCGGCGCTTCCGTTTTGCGCCCGTATTGCTGGTCGCCCACCACCGGGTGCTTGATGTACGCACAGTGTACGCGCACTTGGTGGGTGCGCCCGGTCAGCAGGTGGATCTCAAGCAGCGTGCGGTCCGCAAGGCGTTTCTTCACGATGAACTCGGTCACGGCGGGCTTGCCGGTCTGCAGCACGGCCATGCGCTTGCGCTGCACGGGATGGCGGCCGATGGGCGCTTCGATGCGTCCGCGCGCTTCGCCCAGCGCGCCCCACACCCAGGCCAGGTAGATCTTCTTCAGGCTGCGTTCCTTGAACTGACGGATGAGGGCGTGGTAGGCGGCGTCGGTTTTGGCCACCACCATCACGCCGCTGGTGCCCCGGTCGAGCCGGTGGACGATGCCGGGGCGAATCGGAGCGCCCACGCCGGCCAGGGTCGTGTGGTGCAGCAACGCGTTGACCAGGGTTCCCTGGGCGTGGCCCGGCGCGGGATAGACGACCATGCCGGCGGATTTGTTCACGGCGATGAAGGCTTCGTCCTCGTACAGGATCTCCAGCGGGATCGCCTGCCGCTCGACGTAGGTGACGGGCGCAGGAGGCAGGCTCAGGCGGATGCGGTCCCCCGCAGCCAGGGGCTGGCTCGGCCTGACCACCGTTTGGCCGTTGACCTGGACGCGGCGGGTCTGGATGAGCGTCTGGATTTGCGTTCTGGACACGTCGGGCAACTGCTGCGCCAGCCAGCGGTCCAACCGCTGGCTGGCTGCGGAATCGTCGGCGTCGAAGGATTTCAGCGTGTCTGACGCGGCCTGCATCGGGCTTTCGTTGGACGATTCGCGCTTCATGGCGCCACTGTACGCGAGGCGCAACGATGCGGCAACGCCTTCAACGCGCGCGCTTGTGCGCGAGCATGTGCGTGTCCGCCTGCTGGATCAGTTGTTCAAGGCTTTGCTTGGAGGCGGGTTCCCAGTGGGAAAGGCCGATGCTCAGGCGCATGGGGAAGTCGCATTGGGGCCATTGCCAGGCGTCGGCGGCCTGCTGGATGCGCTCCAACACCGCCTGCGCTTGCCCGTCGGTTTCGGGCAGGAGCACGACGAACTCATCGCCGCCGTAGCGGAAGACCCAGTCGCTGCTGCGCACCATGCCCTTCAGCAGCTTCGCCACCGCTTGCAGCAGCAGGTCCCCCTTGAGGTAGCCGTGGTCGCGGTTGATCATGTGCAGGCCGTCCACGTCCACGAACAACACGGCGATGGGCGTCAGGTAGCGCTTGGCGCGCTGGACCTCCTGCTCCAGGATCTCGTTGAAGTGATGGCGGTTGTACAGGTCGGTCAAGGCGTCTTTGATCGCCTGCTCCTTCAACGTCTTCATCTGTCGCGCGTTGTGGATGGCCAGGGCGGCCAGGTTGGCAAACAGCGCCAAGGGCTCCAGCCGGTCGGGCGAGGGCAGCAGCCCTTGCTTGGGCTGGCCCAGCGCGATCCTGCCCAACAAGCACTCTCCCT
>DATCIV010000250.1:0-2748 GCA_036507575.1 Candidatus Bipolaricaulota bacterium
AGCGCTGGTATGGCATCAGAGTCTTTCTTCTAGGAGGTGCCGCGTGGAACCACCCGCTCAACCGTGCGCCGCAGAGGTCGCTTGGCGTCACCGGGCGTTGGTGGAAGAGCTGAAGCGCAAGGGGTGCGTTCAGACCGTCGCGGTCGAAGCGGCGTTGTGCGCAGTGCCCCGCCATCTGTTCGTGCCGCATGTATCAATCGAGGAGGCGTACGGCGATCGCGTGATCTCCACCAAGTACATCGGAGATCGACTCGTGAGCTCCGCCTCTCAGCCTGCGATGGTGGCCTTGATGCTGGAACAGCTGGCCCTGGAACCGGGGCAGCGCGTGCTGGAGGTGGGCACCGGCAGCGGCTACAACGCCGCCCTGATGGCCCACTTGGTCGGGGAGGCGGGCCAGGTGGTCAGCGTGGAGCTGGAGCCGGATCTGAGCGAAGGCGCAAGGCGACATTTGGACGCAGCCGGTTTTTCGCGCGTGCGGGCCGTGTGCGGGGACGGCGCGGCGGGATATGCCGACGCGGCGCCGTACGATCGCATCATCATCACCGCAAGCGCCCGCGATCTGGCGCCTGCATGGTGGGAGCAATTGGCGCCGGGAGGGCGGCTGGTGGTGCCCTTTTCCATGCGTCCGGGGCTTCAGGCATCCTTGGCTTTTGCCCACCGCGGCCATCATCTGGAGAGCTGCTCGGCAAAACCCTGCATGTTCATGGACCTGCGCGGCGATGCGGCTGCGCAGGAACGATGTGAGCGTGTGGGCCCGCACCTGTCGCTGCTTGCCGCGGGGGGAACAACGGTGGATCCGCAGGCGGTGCACGCATTGCTTGAAGGTCCCTACGAGGACCGGGGCAGCGGCGTCTATTTCAATGGGCGTGACTCCGCCGGCGTGATGGCGCTGCGGATGTGGTTGGCCCTTCAGGAAACCGAGCTGATCACGATCCTGGTCGAAGGGCAGCGTCGCCAGGCGCACTATCTGGATTTCTTCGAGCAGTACGCGCTCAGCGACGGGTTGCTGGAACAGGGCGCGCTCGCCCTGCTGTGGCGCCTTCCACGCGCGCTGTGGGATCATTCCTTTGAGGCGGTGGTGCGCTGTTATGGAGCAGAAGGCCGCGCGGCGCAGCGCTTGCTGGACGGCGTGCAAGGCTGGCAGGCGGCGGGTCGCCCGCAGCTGGACGATTACGGCATCAGGGCGTACCGCAGACAAGTTGCCCCTCCGCTTGCAGAGCGCGAAGCGCTGCTGGCCCGCCCCTGGACGGACTTTGTGTTCGGTTGGTGACCTGGCGGGCACACCGCAGAGGGTGGCTTTCATTCGCTTTTCATCCGGCCTCCATTCTTTTTTCACCACGGCAGGGGCATCGTGTCTTCAAGGAGCGTGCTCATGATGATTCGCCTAAAACTCGCGCTGGCCCTGGGACTGCTGTCCCTGATGACAAGCGGATGCGATTGGTGGTTGCCGCCCGAGGCGCAGGAGCCGCCTGTGCCCGAGCCGCAGAAGCACCAAGCGCTCATCGGCCAACGGGCCATTCTGGCAGACAGTGCCGACCCAAGCGCGCACCTGGCAGACATTGAGGTGTGGATGGACGAAAGCCCACGGCGCCCGCGCATCGTGTTGCGGGCCGTGCAGGACCTGGTGTACTTCGACCTCAACCTATCGTTGCCGGTCTGCTACGTGTTCCCGCGGCCCAACCAGGAGATGCCGGGCTGGCGCGGCGGGCCCTTGCCGGCGGGCGAGCAGGTGGAGATTCCCTCCAGCTGGGAGAAGATCAGCGACACCTGCGACAGCCCCTACGCCACCGTGCTCTGGAACCTGGCCAGCTACCACCAGGGCGCGCGGTCCAAGATGTCCATGCTGTGGGAATGGCCTGATTGATGTTGCCTGCAGTAGGGGCTCAATTCATTGAGCCCAAGGGTGCGATCAATCGCGTCTTTACACGGACATGATCAATGCAAAGCAGTTTTTGTAGGGCTGGCTCTGCCAGCCGTTGCGTGGTGCATGAGACATTTGGCCGGCGCAGCCGGCCCTACAAGGCTACGCCGTCACGGTTTGTTTCAAATACTTCCTCGGGTCAGCCACTTTGCCCTCGATGGCCGAGGCGGCCACCGTGGCCGGCGAAGCGAGATAGACCGTCCCCTTGCCGGCGCGGCCCTTGAAATTGCGGTTGGAGGCAAACACCCCCACCTGCCCCTCCTTCAAAGTGCCCGGCCCCATCCCGATGCAGGCCCCGCAGCCGGGTTGCACGACTTGGCCGCCTGCATCCAACACGTCGCGCAGGTAGCCGCGCCTGCCCGCTTCCTCCATCACGCCCATCGTCGAGGGCGCCACGATGAACTGCACCCCGCGCGCCACCGTGTGGCCGCGGATCACGTCGGCGGCGGCTTGCACGTCCTCGAGCTTGCCCCCGGTGCAACTGCCCACCCAGGCGACGTCTATTGGAACGTTTTTGACCTCATCCACGGGGGCGCCGTTGTCCGGTGAGAAAGGTTTTGCGACGTACGGGCTCAGCGCTGAGAGGTTGAACTCCAACGTCTTTTTGAACACCGCATCAGGATCAGACCGCAATTGCCCCACCGGAAAAATGCCGCAGGAGGCGCCTCCTTCCACCGTCATGTTGGCGATGGTGGAGCGGTCGTCGGCGCTCAGGTGCGCCACGGCGGGGCCATCGAACTCCACCACGCAGTTGGTGAAGCCATTTTGCGTCACCTGCTTCAAGATGTAGAGGATGACGTCCTTGGGGTAGACGCCGGCGCCCATGC
>DATCIV010000251.1:0-2067 GCA_036507575.1 Candidatus Bipolaricaulota bacterium
GTCGAGAAAAGCGGTTTCGTCGCTTTCGCGGAACAGGAAGTCGGCCGCGCGTTCGACCATCGTGGCGCGGGCGATTGTCTCATCCTTGAACTCGGCGATCCAGCCCTTGTCCAACGGGATTTTCTCGCCCAGGTAGATGCCATAGATGTCGGCGGCCGCCTTGCGGTTGGGGCGGTTGATCTTGACCTTGCGGTCGATGCGCTCGGGCCGCAGGATCGCCGGATCGATGTAGTCCGGCCGGTTGGAGGTGAGCATCACCACCACATTGTGCAGCGAGATCAGGCCGTCCATCTCAGCCGAGAATTGCGGGACCACGGTGTTGGCGATGTTGAGGTACCTGCCAGAGCTGCGCGTTCTCAGCAACGAATCCGCCTCATCAATGAAGATGAAAACTAGGAAACCTTCCTTGGCGCGCTCGCGCGCTTGGGCGAAGATCTCGCGCACCATGCGCTCGGTCTCGCCCAGCCACATGTTCAGCAGCTTGGGGCCGTTGATCAGCATGAAATAGTGTTGCACGTTCTTCCCGATGTGCTGGGAATAGGTTTTGGTGAGGTTGTACGCAGTGGCCTTGCCGATCAGCGTCTTGCCGCACCCCGGCGGGCCGTAGAGCAGGATGCCCTTCAAGGGGCGCTTGCCAAAGCGCTCGTACAGCTGCGGGTGCAGCAGTGGCCGCTCGATGGTGTCCTTGATGAGCTGGATGGCCTTCTCCTGCCCGCCCACCGCGGACCAGGGGATTTCAGGCACTTCTTCGATGTAGTAATCCTTGGTCTCTTGCTTGTGGAAGTGCTCCAGCGCCACGCGGGCGGTGGGGTCCAGGCGGACCTCGTCGCCTGTCTTGAGCGCGATCCCTTTCAGCGTGGAGCAGCGCTCCACCAGGCGACCGCTGTGGCCCTGTGCGTCCATGGACACGCGCAGGCGCTCGTCGGCGAGCACCTCGGCCACCTTGACGATGGGGCCCTGCGGGTGGTAGCCCAGGTCGTCGAGCACGGCGAAAGCCTCGTTGACCTTGACGCGGGTGCCAATTTGAAGGTCCTTCAACTTGGCCTTGGGGTCGATGTTCGTGAAATACTCCGCGTCCCCCAGCGCGATGTAGGCCCGGTCCTGCTCGGCGGGGCCCAGGTAGGTCGCGATGCGGTTGGCCGGCGCGGTGAGCTTTTCGTAGGCCTCGTTGTACTCCTGGATCAGCTGTTGCGCTTCCTTGAACTGTCGCTCGTCCACGCGCAACTGGTGGTGAAGCATCTCGAGCAGTCCGTAGCGCGGGTCGTTGACGGGCGTCTGCTTCAGAATTTCTTCTAATATGGCCAGCGCGCGCAGCTGAGACTCAAGGGAAACGGGCTGCGGCTCGGGTTCGCGTTCCGGCTCTTCCCTGCCCCCCTTGGGGGTTCGCTTGGACATGCTTTCACCTCATCCATGATGGCCCGCTTGGCACAAACCATGATATGGGAGTTCCCGCGAGCCCGCAACTGATCTGATCGAAGCCGACGGCGCGTTGCCCGCGTTTTGTGAACGCATCAAAGGCACGATACAATCGCAAGCTCGCATGAAAGGGCCTGCACTCTACTTCGGACTGACCGTCTTCTTTGTCGGGTTCGGCAATTATTCCTTCAGCTTGCTCATCCCCATTCTCGTGGTGGACCGCGCCGGCTACAGCTTCTCCGAGTTGGCCCTGGTGCTGACCAGCTATTCCTTGGCCGTGATCCTGTTCGGCCCGCTGTGGGGGTATCTGTCGGACAAGATCGGGCGGCGCAGGCCTATCATCATTTTGGGGTATTGCATCTTCTCGCTGTCGAGCATTTTTTACGTGTTTGCCGACGCGCTGCCCGCCTACATGGTCCTGCGCTTTCTGCAGGGCGTGGGCATGGCGGCCCATCCGATGGTGACGGCGCTGTTTTCCGACTTCTTCGGGGCGGAAGCCGCCAAGCGCTTCGGGCTTTACAGCGGCATCGAAGCGGTGGGCTGGGGTCTGGGCGGGATCGGAGCGGGCACGCTTGCCGACCTGATGGGGATCAAGGCCGTGTTCCTGATTGCAGCCGTCTTTCCGCTGATCAGCGCAGCGCTTGCCTATTG
>DATCIV010000252.1:0-5978 GCA_036507575.1 Candidatus Bipolaricaulota bacterium
ATCGTTGGATCTTCTACTTAGGTGCTGCCAAAGGGCCAAAGAGTGGAAGCAGCCCATACTCAGCGGGTGGGTTGACTAAAGATCCCCGTTTTGATCCGGCAGCGCCGCCAGCACGAGTGCGGCGATCTCCTCGCCCGCGCGACGCTGCGCCTCCCCTGTGGAAGCCCCGATGTGCGGGGTCGCAATCACGTTGCGGTGAGCGAACAAGGGTTCTCCGGCTTCGTGCACATCCGTTGCGTATCCGGCCAGCTGGCCCGCCTCAAGCGCCTTCAGCACCGCCGCATCGTCGATCAGATCGGCCCGCGCGGTGTTGACCAGATACGCGCCGCGCTTGAATCGCTCGAGCAATCCTTCGTTGACGAGCTGGCGCGTGCTCTCCAGCAGCGGCACGTGCAATGAAACAAAGTCGCTTTGGCTCAGCAGTTCATCCAGCGAACACAACGGCACCACCCGCAGCGCTTCGGGGATTTGGTTGGGATCGATCAGGGGATCGTGGGCCAGGACTCCCATGCCAAAACCTCTAGCCAACTGCGCGACCAATCGCCCGATGTTGCCAAAGCCGATCAATCCCAACGTCTTGCCATGCAGCTCGATGCCTTTCAGTTTGAGGGGCTTTCCCGCTTTCAGACTGTCCAGCGCGGGGACGATGTTGCGGGCGAGCATCAGCATCAGTATCAGCGTCAGCTCGGCCACCGCGTTGGCGTTGGCGCCGGGCGTGTTCAGCACCTGGATGCCGCGCTCCTTTGCAACGTCCACGTCGATGTTGTCCAGGCCCGTGCCGGCACGCCCGATGACTTTCAGCCGAGTCGCGCGCTCGAGCGTATCCCGGCGCAGGGTCGTGCGGCTGCGCACGATCACGGCGTCATACGTGGCGATGGCTTTCCTGAGTTCTTCCGGCGAGATGTCAGGCTGATAGTGGACGTCAATCTTCTGCTGGCGCTTCAGCAGTTCCAGTGCCGATGGCTCTAAAGGATCGCAGACGAGGATGTGCTTCACCATGTTCCCCTCACCCCAACCCTCTCCCGCTAAGGGAGAGGGGGATTTTTGCTAATAGATGCAAGACCTCTTCAACCATGCCGCTTCCTGAACTCATCCATGAAATCGCGCAGTGCCTGCACGCCTTCCAAGGTCATGGCGTTGTAAATCGAAGCCCGCATGCCGCCCACCGAGCGATGCCCTTTCAGTTCGTAGAGGCCTTGCGCTTGCGCTTCTTTGAGAAATTCCTTCTCCAGCGCCTCCTCCGCCATGCGCCAGGTCACGTTCATGGTGGAGCGGCTGTCCGGGCGGGCGTGGCCGCGGTAGAAGCTTTCGCTGCAATCGATGGCCTCGTAGAGCAAGTGCGCTTTCTGGTCGTTGATCCTGGCCATGTGCTCAAGGCCCCCGACCTCCTCGAGCAGCCAGCGGGTCACCAGCAGCACCAGGTACACCGCAAACGTCGACGGCGTGTTGTACAGCGATTTGTGCTCGGCCTGCAGGCGATAGTCCAGCATCGAGGGCAATCCTTCAGGCGCTTTATTCAACAGCTCGTCTTGCAGGATGACGATGGTGACGCCCGAGCCTCCCGCGTTCTTCTGCGCCCCGGCGTAGATCATGCCGTAGCGTTGCGCGTCGATCGGGCGCGAGAGGAAATCCGAGGACATGTCGCAGATCAAGGGCGCTCCCGAGGTGTCGGGAGTTTTCTCAAACTGCACCCCCTGAATGGTCTCGTTGGAAGTGATGTGGACGTAGGCCGCGCCGGGGGTGAGCTTCAACTCGGACGCTGTCGGGACGCGTGAGTAATGATCCGGCTTGCCGTCCCAGGCGACGTGGACCGCCCCCTCGCGCTGGGCTTCCTTCAGGGCCTTTTGCGCCCAAGCGCCGGTCACGACGTAGTCAGCGTGCTGACCGTCAGCCTGCTGACCGTCAGCGTGCCGACCGTCGGCGCTCTTGCCGCTTTCACGCAAGAAGTTCATGGCCAGCATGGAAAACTGCAGGCTGGCGCCTCCCTGCAAGAAGAGCACGTGATAGCGATCGGGAAGCTGGTAGAGTTTGCGCAGGTTGGCTTCTGCAGCGTGCAGGATCCCTTCGAACCAGCTGGAGCGGTGGCTCATCTCCAGCACCGACATCCCCGCGCCAGGCAGGCACAACAAATTCCGCTGCGCTTCCTGCAACACCGACAAAGGCAAGGCCGCCGGGCCGGCGGAGAAGTTATAAACGCGCTGCTTGTGTTTCATCGCGTATCGCCATCGCCGACGAGCTTGCCGCGCGCTCGACGGTCGTCAAGCTTCTTCACGTTTTCCTCCAAGACGCGATCGGGATCCAACCGCAGCTCCTCGCACAGCCGCACGAAGTACCACGCCACGTCCCCCAGCTCCGAAAGCAGCTTCTCGCGCCGTTGCGGCGTGACCCTTCCATCATCATCGCGCAGGATCTTCTTGATCTGGTTGGCCACCTCTCCCGCCTCGCCGGCCAGGCCCAAGGCGGTGTAGCACAGGGCGATAGCGGTGCCCTGCCGGGCTTCTGGATAGAGGGCCAGAGACTTGATCTTCTCTGCGTATTCCTTGAGTTGCACCTTGGCTCCTTTTTAAGCGTACACCCGGGGGCGTGCCAACGCTCCCGTCCATTCCAGCGCCAGCATGGTCAACGAGTCCGCCGGCTGGCGCTGGCCTTGCTTGATGAGCACGTCCTCATCGTGCAGGCGGTGGATGGCCTCCATGAGTTCCTCCTGGGTCCAGCGGCGCACCTGCTGAAGTCTGCGCTGCGCCAGCCACGGCGCCATGCCGCTGCGCTGCGCCAGCTCTGCAGGGGAAAGCGCCTGTTGCTGGAACCCCTTGAGCAGCAGCAGCGAGCGCAGGTGGGATGCCAGCATGAAGAACAGCTTTCCGGGCTCTTCGCCGCTGTCGAGCAGCTGGGCGAGCTGGTCCAAGGCAAGCGCTTTGCGCTCGCCCAGCGCATCCAGAAACTGGAAGATGGTGGCGGACTGCCCGCTGAACAGCAGCCCTTGGACGTCCTCCAAGTCCAGCTCGCCGCGGCGGGGGAAGAGCGAGATCTTCCTGATTTCGTTTTCGATGTACGGCAAGTCGGGTGGCACGGTGTTCACCAGGTACTGAAAAGCTTGTGCGTTGAGCTTGACCTTGCGCGCGGCGAGCATGTCCTTGATCTTGCCCGGCAGGGTGCGCCGATCCAGCGGGGCGAACTCGTGGATCTGGCCGTGTTCCTTCAAGGCTTTGAAGAGCGCGCTGCGCTTGTCGAGTTTTTCGGCTTCAAGTAACAGGCAAACGCGGTCGGGAAATTTCCGCTGGATGAGGTCAGTCAGATAAGGCCAATCGGAAAATTCGTCGGCGTGGTGGATCAGCACCAGGCGGCTCGTTTCGAACAAGGACGGGGAAAAGAGCGCCTCCTGCAGCTGGCCGGGGCTGACCTTCTCGCCCTCAAAGGTCAGCCTGCCCAGCGATCCTGCGGCCTCCAGCGCGTGCAGGGTTTCGTGCAATGCCTGCTGGCGTTGGTAAGGCTCGCCCAGGAACAGATGGACGGCGTCTTGGGTTTCGCTGGCCCTCACGTCACAGCCCCAATTCCTGTGAAATCGCCTGCATGGCTTGGAGCACGTGTTGGATGTGCTCCTCCAAGGGCACGTCCAATTCACGCGCTCCTTCCTCGATGTCCTGGCGATTGACCCCGCGGGCAAAGCCCTTGTCCTTCCATTTCTTGCGGATGGCGGACACGTCCACCTCGGCAAGCTTCTTGCTGGGGCGCACCAGCGCGGTGGCCACGATCAGGCCCGTGAGCTCGTCCACGGCGTAGAGGGTTTTTGCCAACTGCGAGTCGCGCGGCACGCCCGTGTAGCTGCCGTGGCCCAGGATGGCATTGCAGGCCTCTTCCGACCAACCTCGCTGGCGCAGGATGGCCACGCCCGTGCTGGGGTGCCCCTGGGTGGGATGGTGCTCGTCGTTGGGCCAGCGCTCGTAGTCGAAGTCGTGGACCAGCCCCACCGCCCCCCACAGTTCTTCGTCCTGGCCGTACGTGCGGGCGTAGGCGCGCATGGCGGCTTCCACCGCCAGCATGTGCTTGATCAAGTTGGGATTGGTGGTGTACTCTTGCACCAGGGCCATGGCTTGCGCTCGGTTCACGCGGGCCTCCTTTGTGCCGGCGACGACTTGAAATGCGGGCACGATTAGGTATTTAATCTAAGAGAAAGCGGCGGTGAGCACAACATGCGATTACGGCTTGGTTTGGCGACCTGGGTGTTGTTGGCGGCGTGCGGGGCATTTGGCGAGGTCTACTCCCAAAACCTGCCGGACCTGGTGATCGCCGAGATTCGGTTGAACCCCGACAGTCCAAAGCCGCTGGAGCAGACCGAAATCCGGGCGACCGTGCAAAACGTCGGCGCGGCTCCCAGCGGACCCTTTCGCGCCTCGCTGTCGGTGGATGGGAAGTACGTCAGCAAGCAGCGCGTGGAGGGCTTGAATCCTCAAGAGACGGCGCAGTTGGAGTTCATCTGGTTCGCTCCCCAGGGTCGGCGCACGGTGCGCGTGGAGGCCGATGCGTTTGAAGAGGTGGTTGAGTCCAACGAGGACGACAACGCACTGGAGATCGGCGTGGACGTCTTTCCCGAACCGCTGCCGGACTTGATCGTCGAGTCCATCCGCACCCAACCGGAGCACCCGCAACCCGGCAGGCAAACGACCTTGGAAGTGGTCGTGCGCAACGTCGGCCTGCTCACGCCCGCCGGCCGCGCGAGCCTGCAACTCAGAGGCCGCGGCTCGGTTGTCTCCACCCTGTTCGTCAATCCCCTGGCCCCCTGCGCCAGCGTCACGCTGCAGTCCTCCTGGGTCCCGCGCGAGGGGGAGAACTACCTGAGCGCACAGATCGACTCACAAGGGCGCGTGCCGGAGCTGGACGAGCTGAACAATGTGCTCATCCTGGTGCTGAACGTCTCAGCCACCCCCTTCACCGGCGCCAACCTGGTGGTCCAGGCCCTTGAGCTGAGCCCGGCCCCGGCGCTGCCGGGAGAGCCCGTCATCGTGCAGGCCACGGTCATGAACGCCGGCCAAGGCGCCGCTGCGCCGTTTGCGGTCCGCTTTGAAGCCGATGGAGCAATCATCGGCGCCGTCTCCGTGGACGGCTTGGCAGCCGGCCAGTCGAGGCAGGTTCAGGTGGCCTGGAGCCCACCCACCCCCGGCGAGCACGTCATCCGGGTCAAGGCGGATGAAAAGGGGGCCGTGGTCGAGCTGGACGAGGAGGACAATTTTCTGTTCCAGATGCTCGAGGTGGGGCCCGCCATCAACAGCTGCGGCCAGACGGTGTACCTGGCGCTGGAGGAGGGGGCCGTGCAAATCCTGGCTTTGCTGTTGAACCTCACGCTGGAAGAGGTGCGCGACGTGTTCATGCCCCAGGTCAAGGCGGCGATGGAGACGGACTTTGAAGGGATCAACATCCGCTTCACCCTGAGCAAGCCGGCCTTGCCGCACAGCACGCTGGCCTTTGTGGCCGACGACCCGCCGGACCGCTTGGGGGAGGCGCCCGTGGATCTGGGCAACACCTTCCGCAACGACCGGGGCACGGTGTTCATCGGCACGTTCCGGTCCGTGCTGGGCAGGGTTCCTGGCCTGTCCCTGGCGCGCGCGGTCCTGGCGGTGGTCAACACCGCCTCGCACGAGGTCGGCCACTTCCTGGGGCTGTTTCACGATGGCGCCCAGACGACCCAGCGTTTCGCCGGCAAGAACCTCATGGCCGACGGTCTGGACGCCCCCAGCTCCTCTTTGTTCACCGATTCGTTCTTCACCGAGGAGAACCTGGATTACCTCCAGCGTACCCTGCCGCTGGAGTGCAATCGGTAAGCACGCATACAGTCGGGTTTAATTGGAGCTTGCTATAATGAATGTGGCGCATCTTGAACTTCCCCCTGGATGGGAGAGGGGCAGGGTGAGGGTGGCAGAGGGGAGAAGGGGCTAGAAAACGCAAAGAAAGGACGGGCATGCGACGATACGGTTTCATCGGTT
>DATCIV010000253.1:0-2501 GCA_036507575.1 Candidatus Bipolaricaulota bacterium
CAACCAACGCTACCCGCGCTTGACCGATCCCTTATAGAACGGGAGTTTGACCACTTTCGCCTGCTTCAGCGCGCCGCGGATGTCCACCTGCACCGGCGCGCCGAGCGCCAAGGGCTGCTTGACCAGGGCCATGGCCAAGAACGCATCCACGGTGGGCGCCTTCATGCCGCTGGTCACCACCCCGATCGGGGTGGATCCTTGCACCACCTTGTATCCCTGTCTGGCCACCCCGGCTTCGACCATCTGCAGCCCCACCAGGTGGCGCGGTCGTTCCCGCTTGTGTCGCAACAGCACCTGCTTGCCCAGGTACTCGTTGGGTTTGTCCTTCACCGTCCAGCCCACGCCGGCTTCCACCGGCGAGGTCGTGGCGTCCAGCTCGTGCCCGTACAACGGCAGGCAGGCTTCAAAGCGCAGCGAATCGCGCGCGCCCAGGCCGATGGGCACAACGCCCGCCTTGATCAGGTCGTCCCACAGTCTGCACGCCGCCTGCGGGCCGCTGTAGATCTCAAAGCCATCCTCGCCCGTGTACCCGGTGCGAGACAGAAGCGTTTTTTCCCCGTACAACGTCGCCTCGGTGGCCCAGTAGTACTTGACAGTGGACAAGTCCTTACGGATGGCCTTCTCCAGCAAGGCTTGCGCCTTTGGACCTTGAATCGCCAGTTGGGAGAAGCGATCGCTTGCGTTTTCGACGGATACGTCGAATCGGCCGGCCTGCTGCTTGACCCAGTCGTAATCCTTGTCGGCGTTGGCGGCGTTGACGACCAGCAGGAAATGATCGGGACGCCGATAGACCAGCAGGTCGTCCACCGTGCCGCCGTCAGGGTAGCACATGCAGCTGTACAGCACCTGGTCAGGCGCAAGCTGGCCGGTGTCGTTGGGGAGGAGGTATTGCAGAAAATCCAGAGCCTGCGGGCCGCGCACGAGCAACTCGCCCATGTGCGACACGTCGAAGGCGCCGGCGCCGCGGCGCACGGCGTCGTGCTCCTGCAGGATGCCGGTGTATTGCAGGGGCATGGCAAAGCCGGCGTACTCCACCAGCTTGGCCCCTTGGGCTTGGTGTCGGCTGTAAAGCGCGGTGTGTTTCAGGGTCATCTCCATCTCCTTTCCGTGATGCTTCAAACCCCTTCTCCCTTGGGGAGAAGGCTGGGATGAGGGAATAATTTTTGGGTTTGATGAGTTTTGCCCCCTCACCCTCTAGCAACCTCCGGTTGCCCCTCTCCCCCACAAGGGGGCGAGGGAAGAGTTTGACAAGGTCGCGCCATGCGTTTTCAAATAAAGGCGAATCATATTCGTTCCAGTTTGAGCTGGCGGGTCATCAGCTCGCTCAGCTTCTCCAGCGGGGATGCGCCCTCGTACAAGACGGCGTGGCAGGCATGGGTGATGGGCATGTCCACCTTGCGCGCCCGTGCCAGCGTCGCCACCGTTTGCGTGGCGAACACGCCCTCGGCCACCATCTTCATCTGGCTCAACACCTCCGCCAAGGAGCGTCCTTTGCCCAGTTGTTCCCCCACAAAGCGGTTGCGGCTGTGCTTGGAGGTGCACGTGGTGACCAAATCCCCAAGGCCGCTGAGGCCGAACAGGGTCTCGCGTTGCGTGCCCAGCTTGACGCCCAGGCGCACCATCTCGGCCAAGCCTCTGGCGATCAACGCCCCTTTGGCGTTGTCTCCGAAGCCGAGTCCGTCCAGGATGCCGGCGGCAAGCGCGATGACGTTCTTGATGGCGCCTCCGTATTCCACCCCCAGCAGGTCCTCGCTCAGGTAGGGGCGGAAGCGCTCGGTCATGAACAACTGCTGCAACGATTTTCCCCGTTGCAGGTCGTGCCCGGCGATGACGACCGAGGTGGGATAATCGAGCCCCACCTCCTCGGCGTGGCTGGGGCCGGACAGGGTGAAGACGCGCGCGGGGGGCAGCACGTCCTGGAGCACCTGGGACATCGTCTTGAGTGAGTTGGACTCCAGCCCCTTGGCCAAGTTGACGACGACGGTCCGGTCGGTGCAGTGGGGGCGCAGTTGCTCAGCCAGCGCGCGCATGGCAAACGAGGGGACGGCGAGCACCCACACCGGCGCGCCCCGGGCGGCATGACCCAGATCGGCGGTGAAGTCCACGGTTTCGGGCAACGTCACGTCGGGCAGGTACGGCGCGTTGATGCGGGTTTGGCGGATCTGGTCCACCCGCGTCGGGTCGCGACCCCACAGGCGGACGCGATGTCCGCCCCGGGCCAACAGGCAGGCGATGGCGGTCCCCCAACTGCCCGCGCCGAACACTGTGACAGACGTCATGAATTCACCATACTCCCTGCATCCGGCCGCCCGCAAGTTTTCACCTCTTTGCTATTCACAGCGCCTTAAATTTTGGCTATTCTAGAGTGGTGTCCGTTCGAAATGAGGCGTTCGGAGATTGGCGTGTTTGCCTTAGACTGGAGACAAAACGCTGGCGTTTTATCCTAAGGGGGGTGATGCTCGTCGAGGAGCCTTCGGTTTTTTCGTTTACGACCGTTCAAC
>DATCIV010000254.1:0-8076 GCA_036507575.1 Candidatus Bipolaricaulota bacterium
CGAAGCATTTTTTGAAGTCGAGAAATGCTTCGCCCCTACAGGTCTTTCCGCTGGAACTGCCAGGCGCCCAGCCCCAGCGCAGCCAGCAAGAAGGCCAGCGACGAGGCAAAGGCCTGTGCAAACGAGGCGCGCAGCGCAAACGTTTCCTGAGGAATGGGGCCGTCCCCCAGCAGCCGCTGTGCGATGACCTCAAGGTCTGAAACCTTGGGCAGGACGTGATAGAGTGCGTCCAATCCCAATCGCAGCCAGGCCGGCAGGTCCGCGTAGAAAGGGAACAAGGACGCCGCCTGCAGCGTGTCCATCACCACGTACGCGAGCACCGTGAGCACCAGGCTCAAGGCGGTGTTGTTCGTCCACATCACCAGCAGCAGGGCCAACGCCGCCAAGGTGGCGTAGTTGAACACCACGAGCAGCCCGCCCAACAGCAGCTCAGGGCTGAGTGCCCCCGTCTTCCAATAGATCAGGCCGGTCAACGCCAAGGCAAAGCCCATCGAGGTCAGCCCCACCAAGGCAAGCGCCCCCGCGTACTTGGACAGGAAAAACCCCGTGCGCGACAGGGGCTTGCCGAGCACCCAGTACAACTGTTGCGGCTGGAAGGCGACGTTCCACAGGCTGATGGCGATGAACAAGGCGAAGAAGACGCCCCACGGGCTCAGCAGCGCAAGCGCGTACAGCCCGCTGCCCGAAACCACCCACTGGCGCGGCACCGCCGACGACAGGTCCTGCGAAGGAGCGCCGGGGTCCAGCGGATTGGCCACGCCGAACAGGTAGAAGCGCACCCAGCCGGGCTCGTCTGCGGGGGCCACCTGCACCCCAAAGGCATACAACAACACAAAGCCGACGGCCAAGGCGGTCAAGGTCAATGCGGTCTTGCGCACCCAGGCCTCGCGCATCGTGCCGGCGATCACGGCTGCGTACTTCACGCGCCCTCCTTGGGCTTTGACTGCTCGGCTTCATGGATGATCTCCACGAAGCGCTGTTCAAGGTCCTGGTGCTGGGTCAACTCCTCCACCGTGCCTTCCTTGAGCAGCCTGCCCTCGTGCAGGATGGCCACCCGGTCGCAGATGCGCTCCACCTCGGTCAGCACGTGCGAGCTGATGAAGACCGTCACCCCGCCGCGCTTCAGCTCCAGGAGCAGCGCCTTCACCTGGGCGCGGCCCAGGGGATCGAGCCCTTCGTTGGGCTCATCCAGCACCAGCAGCCTGGGCTCGGCCAGCAGCGCGTGCGCCAAGCCCAACCGCTGACGCATGCCCTTGGAGTAGGTCTTTATCTTGTCCTTGCGCCGCGTGGTCAGCTCCACTTGCTCCAGCGTCTGATCCACCCGCCGTGCGCGCAGCGAGGTGGGCAACCCATACAGCCCGCCCACGAATTGAAGGAACTGCTCGCCGCTCAGGTAGTCGGGCAGTTGATAGTCCTCCGGCAGATATCCCACCCGGGCTCGGGCGCGCGTCATGCGCGCGGAAACGCCCAACAGCTCGATCTGCCCGCGGTCGGGGCGGGTCAAATCCATCATGCACTTGATCAACGTGGTCTTGCCGGCCCCGTTGGGGCCCAGCAGGCCGAAGATCTGTCCTGCTCCAACGTGCAGCGAAACGCCCTGCAGGGCGTCGGTGCGCGGGCGCCCCCACCCTCGGTGGTACGACTTGTGAACCTTGGAAATGTTCAATGCGTCCATGGCGTGTTCGATGAGTCTACCACTGGGTTTTTCGCCCGGCAACCCGGGCCGTTTTCCGGTTGCAAAAGAGACAACCCGGTCCTAGAATGCGAGGGCGAGGAGTTGAGAGTGCTACGATGATGAGATCACCCTAAAGGGTTCACCCTTTTTTGCAAACCCACGAACCGGACCATCGCTCTTACCGAGAAACGCACGTTGGTTTTCAGGAGGAATTCGCCATGAAACACTCCAGTAGTCTGCTGCTGTTGAGCTTTATCGTCTTCGTACTGACCGGCTGCGGGGGCAACCAAGCTCCCACCGCCAGCATCACCGCCCCCAAGGACAACGAAACCTCGCGCGAGCTGAGCGTGCGCTTCAGCGCGGACGCCAAGGACCCTGAGGCCAAAACGCTCACCTACGCCTGGGATTTCGGCGACGGCAAAACGGGCGCCGAAGCCAGCCCCACCCACGCCTATGCCAAAGGCGGCGCCTACACCGTGAAGCTGACGGTCACCGACGACGCCAACCAGGCCGCCACCGCCACGGTGACTTTCAAGGTCAACGACCCGCCCAAGGCAACGGCCTCGATAACGTCCCCCACGGGCGAAGCGCTTTCCAACTTGCTGGGCGAGGCGCCTCTGGCCGTGAATTTCGACGGCTCCGCATCCAGCGACGACAGCAAGATCGCCGGTTACGCGTGGGATTTTGGGGATGGCACGGCCTCCAGTGAAGCTTCTCCTCAGCACACCTTCGAGCAGCCCGGAGCGTACACGATCACGCTGACCGTCAACGACGACGCCGGCGTGCCCGCCAGAACCACGGTTGAAGTGACCGTCACAGAGCCCGCGGCCCCGCCCCCTTCCGATCTCAGCGAGGCCGGCGTCCAGGTCGTACACTTGCGCAGCGACGGCGACAAGAACTACTTCGACCCGGCCTTCGTCAGGATCAAGCCGGGCGAGAAGGTGCGCTGGGTCAATGAAAGCGGCGTCCACGCCACCGCATCCTACTCGCTGGACAACCAAAAAGGGCGTGGCATTCCTGAAGGGGCAGGCGGTTGGAACTCCGGACTGTTGACCGACGTCGGCGCCACCTTTGAGGTCACCTTCACCCAGGAGGGCACGTACGCGTACTTCTGCCTGCCGCACGAATCCTTGGGGATGGTGGGCGTGGTCGTGGTCGGAGACGGTCCGGCCAGCGTGAGCCAGGACTTCCTCAACGGCCTGCAGTTCGACGCGGTGCGCCAGGAGTTGGCCAAACAGATCGGCAGCGGCACGGGCGGCGTCATCTACACCATCACCATGACCGATGACAACGTCTTCACGCCGGCCGTGCTCAAGGTCAAGCCGGGGGACTCGATCAAATGGGTCAACGCGGGCGCGTTCCCGCACACGAGCACGTCCTATCATCCGGACCTGTACGGCAAGGCGCTGGGCATCCCGGAGGGCGCGGCCGGTTGGGATTCAGGCATGCTCGACGGCGGCAAGGAGTGGATCTACACCATCCCGGCGACGGCGCCCGCGGGCACGTACGCGTACTTCTGCCTGCCGCACGAGGCGCTGGGAATGGTGGGCATGCTCATCGTGGATGAGTATGCGCCGATGGCCGAATCGTTCATCAGCGCGCTGCCTCAATCGGCGCAGGATGCGTTCAAGGCCCTGATGGAGGAAGCGGCCAAACTGTGAACGCCTTCCCCTCCACCTTCTCCATCGCGGCTCATGATCCAGTGAGCGGCTGCTGGGGAGTGGGGGTGCAGTCCAAGTTCCTGGCCGTTGGCCTGGTGGTCCCCTGGGCGCGGGCGGGCGTGGGCGCCATCGCCACGCAGGCGCACGCCAACACAAGCTACGGCCCGCGCGGACTTGAGCTGCTTGCATCCGGTCTGCCGGCCAGAGCGGTACTGGAAAAGCTCACGCTGGAGGATCCCGACCGGCACCAGCGCCAGCTCGGCGTGGTGGACTCCACAGGGGGCAGCGCCTCCTTCACGGGAAAAGCGTGTTACGAGTGGGCCGGTCACCTGGCCGGCCCACACTTCGCCTGCCAGGGCAATCTGCTCGCCGGTCCCGCCGTGGTCGAGAACATGGCCACGTCCTTTCAACAATCGCAACACGTGCCGCTTGCCGAGCGGCTGATCGCCGCGCTGCGCGCCGGGCAGGCCGGCGGCGGGGACAAGCGCGGCCAGCAATCCGCAGCGCTTGTGGTGGTCAAGGAAAAGGGCGGCTACGGCGGTTACACCGATCAACTGGTGAACCTGCGCGTGGACGACCACGCCGCGCCGATCGAGGAGCTGGCCCGGCTGTACGGCTTGCAGCAGTTGTACTTCGGCCAAACGCGCGAGACGGTGGCGCTGCAGGGGGATGCGCTCACCTCAATCCAGAAAATGCTCAAGGCGCTTGGGTGCTATCGCGGCTTGGCGCACGGCCAACTCGACGCACCCACGCAGCAAGCGCTCGACGCTTTCTGCAACACCGAGAACCTGGAGATGCGCCGCCAAGGCGATCCTCATCAGCTGGACGTGGAGATCCTCAAGTTCATGGAAAACAAAGTTCGACCACATCCGCGGTGACCCTCATGGTCAGTCAAGCCACGTTCGAGCGGTGGGTGGGGGAAGCGATCGGCTCCCTGCCCGCGTTCTTCACGGAGCGCATCCAGAACGTCGCCTTCGTGGTGGAGGACGTGCCCTCGCCCGAGGTGCTGGAGGAGCACCCGCAGGACTTGCTGGGCCTGTATCAGGGCGTCCCGCTGCCCGAGCGCTCCGTGTGGCAGGACCTGCCCCCCATGCCCGACGTGATCACGCTGTATCAGAAGAACATCGAGTCCATCTGCCGCAACCAGGCCGAGGTCAAACGCCAGATCGCGCTCACCGTCATGCACGAGCTGGGCCACTACTTCGGCCTGAGCGAGGAGGAGATGGACGCGGTGGAAACGCGGTGGGCGGAGGATGAGCCGGCGTAGTTTTTCAAGAAATACGCGCCCTTTTGAGGTGTTCAGCGCGACTTGACAACTCCCCCCCAGCGGTTCGATAATGGAGAGACGATTTGGCGGAAGGAGGCCCCATCATGCGCAAAGTAGAAGTCAAGGCGCTTGTCATGGATTACATCCAGAAGACACCGGTGGTCTTGCTCCAGGATCCAACCAGCGAAAGGGCCGTCCCCGTGTGGATCGGTCACAACGAGGCGCAGGCCATCGCCTACGGCCTGCAGGCCCGCGAGTTCCCCCGCCCGCTGACCCACGACCTGCTCAAGAGCATGATCGTGAGCCTGGGCGGAGAGCTGGAGAAGATCGTCATCGACAGCCTCCACGATTCCGTCTACTATGCCACGCTGTTTGTGCGGGACCTCGACGACGTGGTGCACGAGATCGACGCCCGCCCCTCGGACTCGGTGGCCCTGGCGGTGCGCAGCGAAGCGCCCATTTACATCGCCGAGGAAGTGTTCCAAAACGCCTCCATCGAGATGCCCGACACCGAGGCAGGCGAACCCGGCAAGGCGCAGAAGTTCGAGGAATTCGTCGAGGACAAGATGAACCTGTCGGACTTCAAGAGGTTCATCTCGTGACGACGCCGTCCCGCTAAAGGACACGCTTTGGCAGGGTTGTCCCTACGCCGCCTCCAAGATCAGCAGGTGAGCCAGCGGCGCGTGCTTGCGCGCGTGGACTTCAACGTTCCCTTCAAACAGGGCCGGGTGTTGGACGACGGTCGCATCCGCTCCGTCCTTCCCACCCTAAAATATCTGCTCGAAAAAAACGCGGCAGTGGCCTTGATCTCCCACCTGGGCAGGCCCAAGGGCGTGGACGATTCGTTGCGCATGAAGCCTGTCGCCGAGCGCCTGTCCCAGTTGCTGGGGCGCCCCGTTCATGCCTTGCCCGATTGCATCGGCCCCGGCGTGCGGCAATCCGTGGAGCGCATGAAGCCGGGCGAGGTGCTGCTGCTGGAGAACGTGCGCTTCCACCCTCAGGAGACCAAGAACGACCCCGCCTTCGCCCATGCGCTTGCCGAACCTTTTGAATTGTTCGTGCAGGACGCCTTCGGCAGCGTGCACCGCGCTCACGCCTCCACGCACGCCATCGCGCAGTGCCTGCCCTCGTGCGCCGGGATGCTGGTGCAAGCAGAAGTGGAGTCGTTGAACCGGCTGGTGGATCAACCGCTACATCCGTTTGTGGCCGTCATCGGCGGCAAGAAAGCGGAAGAAAAGGTGGGCGGGCTGTTCGGCCTGCTCGATCGGGTGGACCAATTTCTGATCGGCGGGGGCGTGGGCAACACGTTTCTCGCAGGCAAACCGGTTGCGTTGGGCGCCTCCTTCTACGACGCGGACTGGGTGCAGGAGGCCCGCCGCTTCATGCAAGAGGCCTACCAACGCGGTGCTGCCGTCATCCTGCCCACGGACGTGCAGTTGACGCAGGCGCTCACATCCCAGCCTGAAGCTGTGATCGCGCCGTCCCACAAGATCCCCGATGGCTGGATGGCCGTGGACATCGGGCCGCAGACGGCCAAGGAGTTCAAAGCCCGCATCCGCACGGCCAAGACGCTGTTTTGGGCCGGCCCGCTGGGGGCTTTTGAATACCCGCCCTTCGACAAGGGCACGGTTGAGGTGGCCAAGGCAGTGGCCGACAGCGGCGCCTTTGCCGTGGTGGGCGGGGGCGAGACGGCGGCTGCGTACGCGCAGGCCAAGGTGCGCAGCGACAACGTCTTCATCTCCACCGGAGGCGGGGCGTCGCTTGAGTTCGTCAGCGGCATGTCGCTGCCCGGCCTTGAGGTGCTGCGGGCTTAGCCCCCCCCTTACCAACGCTCCGGTCGTTCCATCTCGCCGTGCCCGCCGACCCGGCGAAGCACGATCTGGTCGTCCTCCATCTGAAAGGTGAAGCGGCAGCCTCCGTTGATCTGCGCTTTCCAAATGCGCCGCTGTCGATCCACCACTCGCGCTTGAAGTGAGGGATGACGAGGATTGTCCAGGAGAAGTTCGAGCTGTTTATCAAGCTGCCTCTGACGATGTGCAGGGAGTTTGTGATAATCGCGCGCAAAAGGCTTGGTGAAGACCAGCTTCATGGTTTCGTTTTCTTCAACGCTTTGATTGCTTCCTTGGCGTTCTTGAACGGCCCAATCACGTCTCCCTTGGCAAGCGCTTCATCTGCCTCCCGCTCTTTTTGCTGCCATTTCCTAGACCAGAACCATGCATCCTCGCGGTCAATGATGGCCTTCGGGGTGATGTAGACCGTGTTGTCCTTCAGACTGATCTCCACGTAATCCCCGGGCTTGAGTTTTAGCTTGTCCACGATTTTCTTGGGGATGGTGACCTGGTGCCGGGTGCCAACTTTTCCAAGGGGCATTAGAACGCTCCTTCCTTGGCCTTGAGAGTCGCTCATAAGATCATATTTACCTACTGACATATCATAAGACAACGAGCGGAAGGGGTCAAGAGAAACGCTCAATATCGCAGCACAAACTGAAAGCAGTAGGGCTGGCTCTGCCAGCCGCTGCGCACGCCGCTGGCCGGCGCAGCCGGCCCTACGCCTGAACACAGGGTACAGTTGTTAGGTCACGGTGGCGGTGTACCAGGTTGGTTTAATGTTCCTTCTTGGAAGCAGAATCCCACAACAGAAAAGCCAGTTGCTGGCCTTCCTTTTCTTGCACGTGGTGCGGCGCGGGGAATTGGCTGATCCATTGCTTGAAGGTCTTCAGGGGGATGCTCATCAGGATGGGCTGGCGTTCCTTTGCGCTGAACAGCACCGGAATGCCTGACCTGGAGCGCTGCAACAAGCCATGGTGGGCAAAGCCTGCGCGCGCCTTGCGCCGCGGCACCACGCGCGGGGTTTGACCGGAAAGCCATGCCTCCAGCAGCTCCAGCGAGAAGCTGGCCGCTTCGCTGCCGTCGTGCCGGTCCACCGTGATCAGGGCGAGAAAGGCCGACGGGTCCGGGTTTTCCGCCAACGCCTCCTCGAACAGCGTCCACAGCAGCCAGCGCCGCGCTTGAAAGCAGCGGATCTTCCACTGGGGATATTCCTGCAGCGCGAAGGCATACGCAGGATCTACACTGGAAAGCGGAGCCAAGCCGGCTTTCCAGAGGCGATTGGCGACGCGTCTGCGCAGGTTCGTGGTCGGGGCCACGTTTTTTATTTTGTGGTTTCTTCTTCCTTGGGCAATTCGGACGAGGACAGCACCTGATCCTCCTGGAAGGTGACCGTCGTTCGCCCCATGCGGCCGCGCTCGTAGACCCAGATCGTGCGTTCTCCCGAGTTGTCGTCGTACAGGGGAAGGACTTCCTTGGGTTCGCCCCAGCTGGCTTCCACTTCCTCAAAACTCATGCCGGGGGTGATTTCGCCTTTGCGGATCAAGCTGGCCGTTCGTTCGATCAGCCCTTCATGCGTCAGCAGATATTCCAGCCGGCGGGCAAGGTCGTCGCCCGTGTCGTACGCGGAGCGTGCGACCAGCC
>DATCIV010000255.1:0-7649 GCA_036507575.1 Candidatus Bipolaricaulota bacterium
CTTTGGCCCTCACGCGGTGCTGTTGTTGCCCGACCATTACACGCCGGTGCGCGTGCGCACCCACGTGGCTGAAGCCGTGCCCTTTGCGCTCTATCGCAGCACGATGCGGACGCAGTCCAAGCGGCGTTACTCGGAGCCGGACGCCGCCAGCACGGGGTTGCACCTTGAAGCAGGGCACACGTTGATGAGACGTCTGATCCAAGCCAAGTGAGGCACTATGCGCATTCCCCTGATCGCGGCAAACTGGAAGATGCACAAGACCATCGAAGAAGCGCAACGCTTCATCGAGAAACTCCGACCTGCTTTAAAAGGCGTGCGCGAGGTGGACATTGCAATTGCGCCGCCGTTCACGGCCTTGATCGCGGTGGCCCAAGCCAGCAGCGGGCTTCCCATCCACCTGGCGGCGCAGAACGTGCACCCGGAGGCCAAGGGCGCGTTCACCGGTGAGATCTCGCCCGTGATGCTGCGAGATATCGGTTGCCATTACGTGATCGTCGGGCACTCCGAACGGCGCACCCTGTTCGCTGAGACCGACGCGCTGGTGAACCTCAAGGTGAAAGCGGCCTTCAAGCACAACCTCATCCCCATCCTGTGCGTGGGCGAAAGCTTGGAGCAGCGACAAGCGGGGAAAACGGAAACCGTGTTGGAAAGCCAGTTGCGTGCGGACCTGCAAGGGGTGCCGCCGGCGGGCGCGTCCAAGCTGGTGGTGGCCTACGAGCCGATCTGGGCCATTGGCACGGGCCAAACCGCAACGGCACAAGATGCGCAGGCGGGGTGCTCGTTCATCCGGCAGGTGGTGGCATCGCTGTTCAATGAGAACGTGGCTGAAGCGCTGCGCGTGCAATACGGCGGCAGCGTCAAGCCGGACAACGCGCGCGACCTGTTGAGCCAGCCGGACGTTGACGGCGCGCTGGTGGGGGGAGCTTCACTGGATCCCAACGACTTCGCCCAGATCGTGCGGGCTGCGATTCCACATTAACGATATTGAACAAGACCGTTAGGATTATTGCACGTCATTCCTGCGCAAGCAGGAATCCAGATTGAAACCTAATTCTCTGGATCCCCGCTGGAGCCTGCCCTCGACCTGATCGGGGGCGGGGATGACGATCAGTATCAACTTCTTCTTATTTAGGAGGTCAGATTGACTTGTACGGCCACTTGCCGTACAATATAGCGACGCCGAAAGGAGCACTCATGGCCCGCTCACAGGCACACAAGCGCACGTCGGCCAAATCCGCTCGCCTGGAAACGCGCATCACTGCCGAGCAGAAAGCGCTGTTCGAGCGCGCTGCCGCGTTGTCCGGCCGCTCGTTGACGGATTTCGTGATCGGCAGCACGTACGAAGCAGCCCAACGCACGCTGCGCGAGCACGAGAGGATGATACTTGCAGGAGACGACCGTAAGGCGTTCGTGCAAGCATTGCTCAAACCCGCCGCGCCGGGTCCGCGGTTGCGCAAAGCGGTGAAGCGCTACAAGCGCGCCACGGGGCTCTAAATGTCCGACCTCGCTGAAGGACAGTATCACGTTGAGTTGTTGAGCGAACGTCATGAGCGATTGGCTTTCTCCTGCGGCAACGAGTCCCTAGATCGCTATCTGCACCAGCAAGCAGGCCAAGACCGCCGTCGTTATGCAGCTGTGCCCTTCGTTCTGGTTGAAGACAGTAACCCTGAAGTGCTCGGTTACTACACCTTATCGGCCTTCGGCGTTGATCTTGGAGAACTGCCGCAGACCGTGGCTCGAAAACTCCCGCGCTATCCGGTCGTGCCGGCGACCCTGCTGGGCCGTCTGGCCGTGGCGTCAAGTCGTCGCGGAGGAGGTTTGGGCGAATTTTTGTTGATGGACGCGCTGCGCCGCAGCTTGGGGCACGCACAGGAGATCGCCTCTGTTGCAGTGGTGGTGGATGCGATTGATGAAGCGGCGTGGGCTTTCTACCACCGCTTCAATTTCCTGCCCTTTCCCAATCGTCGAGATCGCTTGTTTCTCCCGATGCGGACGGTGGCTCAACTCTTTGAGTGAACTGGGTATGAGGGGATTCAAGAAACCTTTGAGGATACAATGCGCACTAACGTGAAGAAGCTATAGCGGTTCTCGACTTCTTGTTTGAGCTCTATAGCGCGCTCTTGGGCAGCCCGGAGGCTTGCTCCAGTGCCGGGCATGCGCACCTCCAGATGGATGGCTTCCCCTTCAATTGCTTCACAAGGAACCAACTGGGCTTTAGGGAACTCCTTCTGCAACGCAAAGATTAACTCGGCAGTTGCCCGCGCAACCTCATCAGAGGCTAAGACACGAACAGAAGAACTAGCCATAACACTCCTTCATCACCCATTGTGCCTCATTGAGTAAGATGAGAGCCCATATTGTTGGGCATAAGGCAAAATGCAACGATCAAGAAGATGCTTGCAGGTGTTCCAGCTTGGCCTTCATCGCCCTTAGCGCGATGGCGCGGTGGCTGATCTTGTTCTTCATCGCGGAGGGCAGCTCGGCCAGCGTCTTGGGAAAGCCGTCGGGCAGGAACACCGGATCGTACCCAAAGCCCCCGCGGCCGCGCGGGGCCGTGAGGATCGAGCCTTCCAGCACACCAGTGGTCACTAGTTCTTTCCCGTCGGGGAAATGCACGACGCACACGCAGTGAAAGCGCGCGCGTCGATTGGATTTGCCTTTGAGTTGATCGAGCAGCTTGGTTACGTTTTTCTGCGAATCGGCGTCCGGGCCGGCGAAGCGGGCGGAGAACACCCCTGGAGCCCCTTTCAGCTCATCCACCTCAAGGCCGGTGTCCTCGGCCAACACGATGGAGTTCGTTTCCTTGGAGATGGACTGCGCCTTCTTGCGCGCGTTCTCCTCGAGCGTGTCGCCGTCTTCCGTCACGGCAGAAAAGGGGTGCTGCGTGGGGTCCAGCCATTGGAATGAATCGCCCAGGATCTCGCGAATCTCCTTGACCTTGTCGGCGCTCTTCGTGCCCAGCAGCAGTTTCATGCGCTACGCGGCGCCATCCGAGGCTTGCTTCTGCTTGCCGCCGGGATTGGATTTTCCTTTGGAGGCGCCATTCCCCTGGGGGGGGAGCAGGGCGGCCCTGTCTTTAAACTCCCTCACGCTGCGCAGCTTCAGCTCGCCGGCGAAGTGGCAGGCGGCGAAGTGGGCGTTGCCGTAGTCTTTGAACACTGGGGCTTCGGCCTTGCACTTGTCCTTGGCGTAGGGGCAGCGCGGGTGGAAGTAGCACCCCGCCGGCGGGTTGGCGGCGTCGGCCACCTCGCCCTCCAGGATGATGCGCTCGATCTCGTAATCGGGGTTGGGCACCGGCACGGCCGACAGCAGGGCCTCGGTGTAGGGGTGCAAGGGCTTCTGGAACAGTTCCTCGGTCTCGCTCATCTCCACCACTTTGCCCAGGTACATCACGGCCACGCGGTTGGAGATGTGGCGCACCACGGACAGGTCGTGCGCGATGAAGAGATAGGTCAGGCCGAACTCTTTTTGCAGGTCTTGGAGCAGGTTGATCACCTGGGCCTGAATCGAGACATCCAAAGCGGAAACCGGTTCGTCGCAGACGATGAGCTGGGGATCGAGCGCCAGGGCGCGCGCGATGCCGATGCGCTGGCGCTGGCCGCCGGAGAACTCGTGCGGGTAGCGCTTGGCGTATTGCGGGTTCAAGCCCACTGCCTCCAGCAGCTCGGACACGCGGGCCTCGCGTTCCTTGCCGCTGCCGATGTGGTGGATCACCAGCGGTTCGCCGATGATGTCCCCCACCGTCATGCGCGGGTTGAGGCTGGAGTAGGGGTCCTGGAAGATGATTTGCAGTTCCTTGCGCAGGCCCTTGAGCTCGCGCCCGCCGACCTTGAACAGGTCCACCGGGCCTTGCTCGGTGGACAGGATGACCGAGCCGGCCGTGGGCTCCAGCAGGCGCAGCAGCGTGCGGCCGATCGTGGTCTTGCCGCAGCCCGATTCGCCCACCATGCCCAGCGTTTCGCCCTTGTTGATGAAGAAGCTGACGTCGTCCACCGCCTTCACGTGGGCGACCACGCGGCGCATGATGCCCTTGCGCACGGGGAAGTATTTTTTTAGGTTCTTGACGTCCAGCAGCAGGTTTCCGTTGGACTTTTTCTCGTTGTCAGCCACCTGATATCACTCCTCTTTAGGAAGCTGGCTTGGCCGTGGTCGCTTGAGCCGACGCGCCCGTTTCATCGTAGAGCCAGCACGCCGTGTGATGGCCCGTCTTGGCCGGAAGCAGCGGCGGCATCTTCTGGCGGCAGATGTCCATGGCGTGCGGGCACCGCGGCTCGAAGGGGCATCCCGGCGGCAGGTTGAACGGGTCCGGCACCATGCCCTTGATCGGGATGAGCCGCTTCTTGGAGCCGGCCGTGGACGGGATCGAGGCAAGCAGCCCTTGCGTATAAGGATGCAGCGGATCGCGGTACAGGCTGTACACGTCGGTGTACTCGACGATCTTGCCCATGTACATCACGGCCACGTCATCCGCCATCTCGGCGATCACGCCCAGGTTGTGCGTGATGAAAATGATCGACATGCGGAATTTCTCCTGGAGGCCCTTCATGAGCTCCAGGATCTGGGCTTGAATGGTGACGTCCAAAGCGGTGGAGGGCTCATCGGCAACGAGCAGCGTGGGATTGCACGACAGCGCCATGGCGATCATCACGCGCTGGCGCATGCCGCCGGAGAGCAGGTGCGGGTACTCGTCCACGCGCTGATCCGGCAGCGGGATGCCCACGGCTTCCAGCATGGCGATGGCGCGCTCGCGGGCTTCCTTCTTGTTGACCCGCTGGTGCAGCATGATGGCCTCCATGATCTGGTTGCCGACGGTGTAGACCGGGTTAAGGCTCGTCATCGGCTCCTGGAAGATCATGGCGATTTCGTTGCCGCGGATGGAGCGGTAGGCCTTGCCCTTGGGATCGAGCTTGGTCAGGTCGATGGGGTCCTTGCCTTCGTCGCGGTGATAGAGGATCTGGCTGCCCTGCTCGATGCGGCCGGGCGGTATGGGGATCAACCCCATGATGGACAGTGCCGTGATGCTCTTGCCGCAGCCGGACTCGCCGACCACGCCCAGGGTTTTCTGGCGGTCCACGACCAGGTCGACCCCGTCGACGGCCTTGACCACGCCGTCCTCGGTGTAAAACCAGGTTCGCAGGTTCTTGATCTCGATCAATTTGGACATGAAACCTCGCTAAATCATGGACAGGCCGAGCGCCAACCCCAAAAAGCCCACGGCGAGCCAAGCCGTGGCCGTGCGCCGGGCATCCGGCCGTTCTTCGCGGCCGAACACCGTGTGCGTTCCGCCTCCGCCGAACGCGCCGCCCAGGTTACCGTGTTTGCTCATCTGGATCAGGATCAGCCCCATGAGCGCAAGGGCGTCCAACACGAACAGGACCATTAAAAAACTTTTGACGATGTCCATGACGTCCTCTCCTGCATAACTAGAGTTTGCATAGTATAGCAAGCCCGAGTGGGCATGCCCACATATCCTATGCGATTTGCCGCCCCATCTCAAGTGAGGATGCCGTGCGCCCCGTGACGGCGCACTCTGGGGTATCGGGACACGGTCCCCATGATAGGATGAATCGTGCAAATGCTGACTCGCCTCTCACCAAACCCGCGCCAACGGCATCCCCCACCACGACTTCGCATCCGGCCTCGGCTGCTGCGCAGGCCAAGCCCGCGAAGCTGGCCCTACTTTGGGCTGTCATTCCGGACGTGCATAGCACGATCCGGAATCCAGATCGGACCGAACTTCATCTGGATTCCCGCTTTCGCGGGAATGACCATACTGAGCGACCTCTGCTTCTATGTGTATTTCTCCAACTCATCGCGCTCTTGCGGGCTTAATTCCTCGCTCCCTTTCAAGCGTCTGCGGTCGGGCTTCCATTGATACACGTTCAAGTGGATCTGCCCGCCGCGCTGGACTTGAACGCCCTCCTGCTGCAAGAGCTTTTTCTGGAGCCGCTGGCCTTTGCCTTGGGGCAGCGAAATCCAGCCCCGCGCTCCGATCACGCGCTGCCAGGGCAGGCCGTATTTGTCCGAGGCGCTGTACAGCAGCCAAGCGACCTGCCGCGCCGCGCGCGGGTTGCCGGCCAGCGCCGCGATCTGCCCATAGGTAGCCACTTTTCCTTTTGGAATCTGCCGGATGAGCCGGAGGACTTTGCTCGAAAACGGGCTTGGCATAACGCTTGCATTGTAACGCGCATGACCTTCGGAGGGCGAACTTTCGCAGCTGGCTTGCATTTCTGGCGCGAATGCCCTATACTGTGCCCTCAATGCAAGGTGTTTTAGAAACGACCCATCCTCTCGAATGCCTCTCATTAATCATATTCGCACAGGAGATTCATGACCCAAACACTGACACACGTTCAAACCCCCGAGGCTGTTTTGCAGCGGGGAAAGACCTTCGTTGAACTGGGGCTCAGCCCCCAGGCGTTGCAAGCCGTGGAGCGCATCGGTTTCAAGACGCCCACGGAGATCCAGGAGAAGTTCATCCCCGCCGCCCTCACGGGCCGCGATTGCATCGGCCAGGCCAAAACGGGCACGGGCAAGACGGCTGCCTTTCTGTTGCCCATCTTCCAACGGCATTACAGCGGACGCGGCGTCAAAGCGCTGATCCTGGCGCCCACGCGCGAGCTTGCGGCGCAAATCGCCGATATGTCCGCCAAATTGGCGGGCGCGGCGGGTCCGCAGGCCATCGTGATGTACGGCGGGACGTCGTTTCATCGCCAGGTTCAGCAACTGCGCAAGAATCCGCAGATCGTGGTGGCGACGCCGGGCCGCCTTCTGGACCACGTGCGGCAGAGGACCCTTCGTTTGAACGACTTCTCCATCGTGGTGCTGGATGAAGTGGACCGCATGTTCGACCTGGGGTTTCGCAAGGACATCAGCGCGATTTTGAGCCAGTGCAGCGGGCGCGATCAAACGCTGTTCCTCTCGGCTACGCTGCCCCAGGATATTCTGAGCATCGGCGAGCGGTATCTGCGCAACCCCGTGCGCATCTGCACGGTGAGCGAAGAGGCGCCTTCGGTGGAATCGGTGGAGCAGTGCTACTTCTCGGTGGCCCAGAGCCTGAAGCTGCCGCTGTTGGTGGCGGTGCTGAAACGCGAGCAGCCCTCGCTTGCCCTGATATTCACCCGCACCAAGCGGGGAGCCGAGCGGCTGGGCAAGGCGCTGGAACAGCGGAACATCGATTCCATGCACATCCACGGCGGCCTGACCCAGAGCCGACGCGAGCAGGTGATCTTGCACTTCCGCCAACGGAAGGTCAAGGTGCTGGTGGCGACCGACGTGATGGGCAGAGGCATCGACGTGCCCGGCATCTCGCACGTCATCAACTACGACATCCCCGAGAGGCCCGAGGACTACCTGCACCGCATCGGCCGCTCCGGCCGCATGAACGCGGTGGGCAAGGCCATGACCTTCGTCACGCCCGAGCAAGGCAAGGAGATCACGGCCATCGAGTACCACTGCAACCGGCTGTTGGACAAGGATCAGATCGAAGGCTTTGACAATGGCATTCCGCAGCGGACCCCGCGGCACGCCGCCCCCAGACCAACCACTTCGCGACAAAGCTTCAGGAGAAAAGCCTACAGTTGATCAAACATCCCGCGCGGTTAGCAGTTGCTTTGGCTGCCGCGCGGGAAAACTCGTATCCCCTTCTG
>DATCIV010000256.1:0-11554 GCA_036507575.1 Candidatus Bipolaricaulota bacterium
CCTGCGGCGTCGCCGAAGAGCACGCAGGTGTTGCGGTCCTGCCAGTTCATCAGCCGCGTCAGCACCTCCACCCCCACCACCAAAACCTTGCGCGAGGTGTGCTGGGCGCGGGACCAGGCCACATCCAGCGCCTGCAGAAACCCCGCGCAGCCGCTGCCGGCAAGGTCATATCCCGGCACCTCGCGCGCGCCGAGCCGGTGTTGAAGGAAGGAGGCGGTGTCGGGCAAGAACGCCTCCGGGGTGTCCGTGGCCACGATGATCTCGTCGATGTCGTCGACGGTCAGGTGGGCGTCCTTCAATGCCGCTTTTGCAGCCGCTTCCGCCAGGTCCACCGTGCTCTCGTTGGGCGCGGCCACGCGGCGGCGCTTGATGCCGGTGCGCTCGGTGATCCACTCATCCGTGGTGTCCACGTACTGGCTCCATTCGTCGTTGGTCATCACGCGCTGGGGCAGATAGACGCCAAGGCCGAGAAATCCGATGGGCAGCTGTTGGGTCACGGTCTCCACCTTTTTGCAGCACTTGAGGATTGAACTGCGTGTGTAATCCCGTTACAGTATCCGAAATTTTCCAGGTACGCTATGCCTGCATCTCTTGACGGCCTCATCGCTGGATACGGCATCTTGCACCAAGGCATGGTTGCTTCTTATGATAGGGAGGTCCGCCGTCCCCTTCCGCTGGAATCGCCCGGGTGGACCACGAAAGGAGACGTTGGTGGAAATCGTCTGCCCCGATCACCCTCTCATCGCCGATCTGCTCAGCCGCCTGCGCGACAAACACACGCCCCCTCACCGCTTCCGCGAAGCCATCCGCAAGCTCTCCGTGTTGCTCTTTTATGAGGCCTCGCGCGATTTGAGCACGAAGACCGTCCCGTTGAACACCCCTCTCGTTGGCACCCAGGGCAGGCAGATCACGTCTCACCTTGGACTGGTCCCCATCCTGCGCGCCGGGCTGGGCATGGCCGACGGCATCCTGCAGATGCTGCCCGAGGCGCAGGTGTGGCACCTGGGCCTGTACCGCGACGAACAGACGCTGGAGGCGATCTCCTACTACAACAAGCTCTCCGGCGCGGAGCCGGTGGAGGTGGCCGTGGTGCTCGACCCCATGATCGCCACCGGCGGCACGGCGGTGCGCACCGTGCAAACCTTGAAGGAATGGGGCGTCCAGCGCATCAAGCTGCTGGGCATCCTGGCCTCCCAGGTGGGCCTCAAGCGCTTGGAGGAGGCTTTTCCCCACCTCCAGGTCTACGTTTGTGCGGTGGACCCCATCCTGGACGAAAACGGCTACATCGTGCCCGGCCTGGGCGACGCGGGCGACCGCCAATTCGGCACCGGCTGGGGCAAGGAAGTGTGAGCCAGTCCTGCTGAACAAGAAGTATGGTTTTCTGAAGAAGCTGATCGATTGGGTGCACCGCATGCAGAAGGGAACATCGGTCTACATCCTCGTCCGGGTGTGAGGGTTTCTTTAGCATATCACAAGGAATTGTTCCGATCTTCTCAGCAAGCATTATCAGCACTGAGATCAGATTGCTTCCGAGTCTCATCTTACCCACCATTTGTAGGCAGCGTTAAGAAAAGCGATAAGCTTGATCTAATGGCGATTTCTTAAGAATCCCTTCTCCCTCGGGGAGAAGGTTAGGATGAGGGGATAATCTGTGAGATGGATTGAATTACCCCCCCCTCACCCTGCCCCTCTCCCCCTAAAGGGGGCGAGGGGAGAGCTTAAAAAATGGCGGTCAGAACTTCATAAGCATTTCCACCACTTGAAGGGTCGTGTTAAGTTTGGTTTTCCACTATCGTTTTGTCGTCATTCCCGCGAAAGCGGGAATCCAGACATCCTAACTTTCTGGATTCCGGATCGTGCTGCGCACGTCCGGAATGACAATCAATTATGGTCTTCTTAACGCTGCCTTTGAAGGGTAAGAAAATGAGCTTTAGAAAGCAAACTCCGGCTCGAATTAGGACTTGCCCGCCAGAGCCGCCCACAGCGCCGAATAATCGCCGCGCGGGTTCCAGAACAGATAGCCCTTGATCCCCAACTCCTGCAACGCCTTCAGCTGCGCGCGGATGTACTGGGGCAGCGACATCCCCTGCGGCAGCCGCATCTCAAACGCCTGCAAAAACGGGCGCAGCGACAAGCCCCGTTCCAATCCCACGCTCATGCCGCGCTTGACCACCTCGTACGGCCGCTCCTGGTAGTAGCGTTCGTAGTGCGACGGGTAGATCATGGGCGACAAGGTGTCCACCCACTGGCTCATGCGCTCCAGCACCTGGCCGATGGGATCGGCTCCGTTTGCGTTCCAGTCCCAGAGCGTGCGCCCGAACACGTCCGCGCTCACGTGCACGCCATCCGCCAGGCGCCGATGGGCCTGCTGCAGGAAATCGGCCACCGCCGCGTTGCGCTCAGGATAAGGGACGCCCAAGGCCCCGTCGTCCGGGAAGCGGACGTAGTCGAACTGGATTTCGTCCACGCCGTAGGCGGCCACTTCCTGCGCAACCGCCAGGTTGTAGGCCACGGCCGTGGCGTTGGTGGGGCGCACCCATTCATCCGGGCTGCCCACCGCCTTGGCCAGCTTGGGATCGGAGAACACCACCTGCCGTGCGATGAAGTACAAGCCCTTGCTGTGGACCAGCTCCACCAGTTGTCCGAGGTCGTAGCGGGGCAAAGCCGACCCGATCTGGGCGGCCTGCGGCAGCTGCGAGGCATAGCCCAGCGTGCCGCCGTTGTCCTTGACGTCGATCACGACGGCGTTAAAACCAAACTCCAGGCTGCGGCGCAGGATCTCGTTCAGCAGCGCGCCGTCCCCTGCGACGTTGGCCGTCAGGTACACCCCGCGTCGGGCTTCGGGAGACGTGGAGGGCTCCGCCGACGCGGCCGGCAGGGCCGTGGGCGCATCCACCGTTGGCGGCGTCTGGACTGCCACTGCTTTGGGCGTCACAGGGGGTGCGTCTGCTTCATAGGGTTCAACCCAACCCGAAGCCATCACAAAGGTGACTACCCCTGCCACGCCGAGGAAGACCGGGATCTTGATCGCCCGAAGCAAGCGCTGCATGGCCCCCAGCTTATCCGGCGATCCGCACGCAGGCGGTGATGGGCGTCTGCGCCCTGACAGACGTGCTGCCCCTTTGGTCGGCGGCAAGGGACTTGATATAATGTCGCGTCCGGGTAAGGGGGATCGGGTTGGGGATCTGGAACAAAGTGCTGATTCTGGCGGCGTGGGGGTTGATACTCTGGATCAGCCCGTGGCCGCTGTGGATCAACGCCGCCACCACCGCCTGCATCGCCGTCATCGTTTATTACCTGACCTACCGCGAACGGCAGGGGTTCAAGGTGGAGTTCGTCAGGGGCAACCTGCTCTACCTCATGCCCGGCCACGTGGTGCTGTTGTTCGCCCTGTCCTGGATCAAGCAGCCCGTGATCGCGCTGTGGTGGGTGTGGGTCGCCTTGGTGGCCGGCACGATCGCCTTTGACGTGACGGCGCAGCGGGCTTGGCCTTTTGAAGCGCGCCGCAGGGCGATCGTGCTGCTGTACGTGCTGGTGTGGAGCGCGATCTTCTTCCTGCTGCATCAGCTGATCGCGCTGGGAGGAAACCTGGATGAGGGCGGGTGGTGGGCGCTGAGCTGGGGGCTTGGCCTGTTCGGGCTTGCGTATATTGGGCTGGCCGTGTACCGTTTTAGCCAACTCAAACCGCACCAAGAATGAGAGGAAATTGATGGACGCCCTATTTTCGCTAGCTATTCTCGTCGTGTTCTTCGCTTTTTTCTACTTCCTGATCATCCGACCGCAGAAAAAGCGCCAGCAGCAGCACCAGGACCTGATCCGTTCCCTCAAGCGCGGGGACGACGTGGTCACCATCGGCGGGATCTGCGGCGTGATCCGCAAGGTGGACAAGGACACCATCGTGCTGGAAACCGAGGGCGGCACGGCATTGAAGCTGCAGAAGAACGCCATCGCCGAAAGGAATTAGACCATGACCAAAGCAAGCCAATACCGACTGTGGGGCGGCGCCGCGATCATTCTGGCGACCGTGGCCCTGTCCATCTTCTTCTTCTACCCGTTGAACGAGAAACTCAAGCTGGGGCTGGACCTGCGCGGCGGCGTGATGTTGCTGCTGCAGGCGCAGATCTCGGCGGACGCAAGCGAACAGGATAAAGGCGACATCATGGACCGCATCGTGACCATCCTGGAAAACCGCGTCAACGAGCTGGGCTTGACCGAGCCCGTGATCACCCCGTCTGGAGACGGACGGGTGCTGGTGCAGCTGCCCGGCACCACCGACCCCGAGACGGCCAAGAGCATCGTGGGCCAGACGGCGCTATTGGAGTTCAAGAAGGTCGTGCGGGCGGGAGTGAGCCCCGGAGAGGCGATCGCCCCCACTTCGCCGCTTGAGGAAGTGCTGTACGACGGTGAGGGCATTCCCTACCTGGTGGAGATGGAGCCGCTGCTGACCGGGGCGGCGCTTGCCAATGCAACCGCCCAGGTGACCAGCGCATCCAACCTGCAAAGCCTCAGCCAGGGGCGCTATTACGTGGCCCTGCGCTTCAACGACGACGGCGCCTATGACTTCACCAACGCCATCAACCGCCTGAACGTCGACGACCGCCTGGCCATCGTGCTGGACGGCGTGGTGCAAAGCTCCCCTTCCATCACCCAAGGGATCAAGGACGAGACGCGCCGGGGCACGGTCTACGACGCCATCATTCAGGGGTATAACGATCAGGAACAGGTGCGCCGGATCGCCATCGTGCTGCGCGCGGGCGCGCTGCCGGTGCCGGTGGACATCATCCAAAACGTGACCGTGGGCCCGTCGCTTGGCCGGGATTCGATCGAGGCGGGGGTCAACGCCACCATCCTGGCCGGCATCCTGGTGCTGCTGTTCATGGCCGTGTACTACCGCTTCTCCGGCGTCATCGCCGACCTCACGGTGCTGTTCAATCTGGTCGTGCTGATGGGCGCGCTGGTGGTCATGAACGCCACGCTGACGCTGCCGGGCATCGCCGGCATCATCCTCACCGTGGGCATGGGCGTGGACTCCAACGTGCTGATCCTGGAGCGCATGCGCGAGGAGCTCAAGAACGGAAAGACCGTCAACGCCTCGATTGACGCCGGCTATCACCGCGCGTTGGTCACCATCATCGACTCGCACGTCACCACCCTGATCACGGCGGTCTTCTTGTTCTTGTTCGGCACCGGCCCGATCCGCGGCTTTGCGGTGACCTTGAGCTTGGGCATCGTGATCAACCTGTTCACGGTGACCATCGGCACGCGAACCGCCTACGAACTCATGAAGCGCCGCAAGGTGCAGCGGCTCAGCATTTAAGGCACGCAGGAGGCACATTGTGAGCATGAACAACGAAACGCTGTATTGGATTCTGGGAGCGCTGTCCCTGATTTTCATCGTCGTGCGCATCTTGAACCGGGGCGGAAAAATCTGGGAGATCCTGGGAAACGTCAACATCGACTTCCTCAAGGTGCGCAAGGTGGCCTTCACCGTCTCGGGCATCCTGTGTGCGGTGGGGCTCGTCGCCATCGTGCTGGCCTTCATGGGTCAAGCCAAGCTGGGCATCGACTTTACGGGCGGCATCTCGATGCAGTTGAAGTTCGAGCAACCCGTGCAGCTCGATCAAGTGCGCGAGGCCCTGGCCCAGGCGGGTTTTGCCGATGCGCAGGTCCAGGAAATCCAAGGCAGCAACACCCTGTTCATCCGCCTGAAGGACGTCAGCACGGTGGAGGAACGGGCAGCCGACACCATCATCGCCACATTGCGCGCGGCCTTGCCTGAAAACGCCTTGACCATCGAGGAAACCACCGAGATCGGCTCCGCCATCGGCAAGGAGCTGCGCGACAAGGCCGTCTACGCCATCCTGTTCTCCACCCTGGGCCTGCTGATCTACATCGCCGTGCGCTTCGACCTCAAGTTCGGCATCGCGGCCGCCATCGCCACTTTCCACGACGTGTTGGTGGTGATGGGCATCGTCTGGCTCACCGGGGTCGAGATCTCGTTGCTCATCATCACGGCCCTGCTCACGCTGGCCGGATACTCGCTGACCGACACCGTGGTGGTCTTCGACCGCATTCGCGAGAACCTGAAGAGCAATCGCAGCGGAGCGCTGGAGACGGTGATCAACACCTCGATCAACCAAGTGCTGAGCCGAACGATCGTCGTGTCGTTGACCACGCTGCTGGTGCTGGTGGCGCTGTACTTCCTGGGCGGGCGGGTGCTGCAGGACTTCGCCTTCACGCTGGGCATGGGCGTGATCGTGGGCACGTACTCCTCGATTTACGTGGCCAGCCCCTTGCTGATGGTGTGGCGCAGTCGGCGCAGCCGGCTGCTGCGCCGCGCGCGCTGAGGGTTGCAGTTAGTGCCAGCCCTGCTCCACGAAAAGCCGGATCAGACGTCGAAGAGGCCATCCATGCAGTTGCGCATGCGCCGCGCCGCAGCTCCCGCACGCCCCCGTAGGGCGATGGTCACCTTGCGGGACGGTCGGCGGGCGTTCTGCCTGAAGAAAACGGAAGCCCTGGTGCTCGACCATCAGGTGGACAGTTACTGGCTGCACGGCATCGAGGTGGCGCCCGGCGACATCGTCTTCGACGTGGGCGCCAACATCGGCCTGTTCAGCCTGCGCGCGTTGTGCCGACAGCGGGGGGTTTGCGTGTACGCCTTCGAGCCCAACGCCAAAACCTTCGAAGTGCTGCAGGCCAACCAAACCCTGTGGGCGCAGCCCTGCCTGCGGGCATTCCCCTGGGCGTTGTCCGACGAAGACGGCCAGGCCCACATCACGGCCTACCGCCACAGCTCCACCATCTCCACCCTCACCCCCGAGATCCACGAGAACGCCAAGCTGCTTGGCGCCTCCATCCGCGGCATCATGAAGAGGACGCCCCGCATCTACTGGTGGGATCAGGTGTTTCGCTGGTTCTTCAGGCTGTTTTCCAACGCCGTCGCGCGCCGCGTGGAGCGCGACAAAGTGGAGCAACTCTGCGAGCTGCGCACGATTTCCACCGTGCTGCGCGAGCAGAATATTGCCCGCATCGACCTGCTCAAGGTGGACTGCGAAGGCGCGGAACTCAAGGTGTTGCAGGGCATCGCTTTGGACGACTGGGCCAAGGTGGGCAAGGTGGTGGTCGAGGTGCACGACATCGAAGGGCGCGTGGAGACCATCAAGGCCATGCTCCAGCGCCACGGGCTCAGGCAGATCGTGGTGGAGAAAGAGCCCGAATTCGAAACCCTGCCGATCTACATGCTGTACGCGCGCCGGCCCTGAAGCGCTCTGCGTCACCGCCGCTTTGCCCAGAACAGCTTGACCATGCCCCACAGGTGCGAATCCACGCGCTCGAGTGCCAACCCGGAATCGCGGATGAGCCGTTCCATGTCTCGATTGGGGTGGCAGCCGAACTCCTGCCAATGCCGCGCTTCGATGCGGTCCAGCCAGCGGTTCAGCCAGCCGATGCGGCCGCGCCCGTGCTCCAGAAACAGCAGCGCCCCATCGGGCTTGCACACCCTGTGCAGCTCGCAGAGCGTTTTGCGCGGGTCCTCAATGCTGCACAGCGTCAGCGCACTGACCACCACGTCGAAAGCGCCGGCGGGGAAGGCGAGCGCGCCAGCGTCCATGACGTTCAAATAGACGGCCCTGCCGAGCCGATCGGCGCGCTGCTGCGCCCGCTGCAGCATCTGCTCGGACACGTCCACGCCCCACAGTTGAACCCCGTCTGCGTAATGCGGGAGGTTGCGGCCCGTCCCAACGCCGACTTCCAACACCCGGCCCGTCGCGCCTTTCAGCAGGCGGCGGCGCAACCGGCGCAGCAACAGCCCCTCCAACAGCCGGGTGGCCCGGTCGTAATCGGGCGCAAGCGCGTCGAATCGCTGTGTGACGTGCTCTACCATGTGATCCGTTTGTAGAGCGCGAGCAACAGCTCGGTCAAGCCCGAGACGTCCTTCAGGATGACGGCGCGGCCCGGCCCGTAGGTGTTCTTCGCCGATTCCGGCGCGTGGGGATCGCAGATGACGCCGAACACCTTCACGCGCAGCGCGCGCGCTTCCTGCACCGCCTTCTTGGCGTCCTCGAGCGCGTAGCGCTGCGTGTAGCCGTGATCCCACGGCCTGCCGTCGGTGACGTGCAACAGCAGCCGCGTGCGCGCGGCGCGGGTCTGGACCTGGCGCGTGGCGTGGCGCAGCGCGCAGCCGTCGCGGTTCTGCGCCAGGGGCGCCAAGGCGTTCAACCGCCCCTGCACCGCGGGGCCGAACGCCTGGTCGAACGGCTTCAAGGCGTAGAAATCCACCTGGTGGCGGCCTTCGCCGGAATAGCTGAACAGCGCGTATTCGTCGCGCAGGGTCTCCAGGGCCTCGCACAGGGTGCGCAACGCGTTGCGCTCCACCTGAATCACCGGTTTTCCCCCCGGCGTCAGGCGCGCGGTTGAGTCGCTTTGGTCCAGCAGGATGGCCGCGCACAGGTCTCGCCGCCTGCGCAGCCTTTGGGTGTAGAACTTCTCGGGCAACGGCCCGCCCGCGCGCCGATCCACCGCGCTTTCCACCCAGGCGTCGATGTCGATCTCGTCCCCCTCCAGCTGGCGCTTGTGCCGCACCCAGTCTTCTTCGGCCATCCACTCAAACGCCCGGCGCACCTGGGTCAGCCGCGTGCTGGAAAGCGTTTCATCCACGCCTCCCTGCTGCGGCTGGCGTTGGCGTAAGGCGCACCAGCCGGGCCGGTACGCCCCCGCGCGAAAGTCCCATTCGTCGTAAGGAAAGGCTTTTTCGCCAGGGCCGTGCGTTTCCTCCAACGCATCGGGAGGGGCTTCGTCTCCGGCGGCCGGTTCCTGGGCCTGTGGCCGCAACGCAAGGGGCGCTGGGCTGTCGTCCGTCTCCAGATGGAGGGGAGGCTCATACGGGAACAGCGCCGCAAGCGCATGGCGCTGCAAGCGCCCGCGCTGCAGGCGCCCGCCCAGCAGGGGCTCGATCTGCGCGTAGGCGCCCTGGGTCCAGCGCGCCGTTTGCGCGACGTCGCTGCCGGGCTTGGCCAGCGCGCGCACCTCCTCCAGCAACCGCCCCGAAAGCGCCCGCCACGGCTGGGGCAGCGTGAGGTGGCTTTTGCCCCAGTGCACCCGCTGCAGCAGCGCCTCCAGAAACCTGGGCCCAGCGTCGGCAGGTTCGTCCCGAAACGGCCATTCGCCGGCCAGCAGCCGGTCGCGGTCCGCCTTGAAGCCGGGGTATTGGCGCAGCAGTTGGGACTCCACGCGCACGTCCTCGGCCAGGTGAAACAAGGCCTCAGCCAGAAAGGGGTCCGCAAACGAACGCAAAAAGGCGGACAGCGCGCCGCGCCCGGCCTGCTCGTCCGCCAGGCCAAAGCGATACGTTCCGGCCTGCCGGTGGCCCACCTCGTGGGTGATGAGCCATTTGTACAGCAGAAAATGGAGGTCCTCCTCGGCCCTGGACGCGGGGTGGGCCGGGTAGGCAGCCACGTGGTCGGCCAGGGTCAAGGTCCGGGCGTCGGAAAAACGGGCGTTGTCCCAGGGGATGAATTTGAGCGGGTAAGCGGATTCGCAAAGCGCCTGGCCGTAATAGCGCAGGACGCGTTCGATGAGATGAGCGGAAAGACCTTTTCGCAGGCCTTCGAAGGCGGCCTGCGCCGCCCCGTCCCGGCGGCTGAGCGCGGAGGGCAGCGCGCCCGGCTCCCGGCGCAGGCAGAAGTGGAAAAAACGTCCGGCAGCCTCCACCGTGAGCGCGTCCAGCGCCTCCAGCAGCCAGTCTGGGTCAATGAAGTCCAGTTCATCGCGCTGCTGCAGGGCCAGCAGCTGCTGGAAGTAAGCGCGGACTTGATCGAAGCCCAAGGGCCGCTCCCAGCGGTCGAGCGCCTGCAAGGCCTCGTACGCGCGCTCGGGGGTGCGCTCGAGCTGCTGCGCCCAGGCGGGAAAGGGAGGGATGCGGATGAAGCGGTAGCGCTGGCGCAGACGCCGCCACACGCGCTCCATGGCGAGTTCCCGGGCCATGTCAGCCGAAGTAGTTCTTGGCCAGCTCCAGCAGCGAGCGCTGCAGGTCCCGGTCGTCGGTGAGCGGGTGGATCATGGCCGCCTCGCAGGCCGCCAGCGGCGCGATGTCCGCGCCCATCAGCTTGCCGGTGTAAATGAGCAGCCGGGTGCTCAGCTGCTCCTCCAGCCCCGATCCGGCCAAGCTTCGGATCTTGCCGCCCAGGTACACCAGCTTGCGGGCCACCTCGAAGTCGGCGCCGGACTCGTGGGCCACGATCTGGGCCTCCTTGTCCGGGGTGGGAAAGGAGAACTCGATGCTGACGAAGCGCTGGCGCGTGCTGGCCTTGAGCTCCTTGCGCACGCTTTGGTACCCGGGGTTGAAGCTCAGCACCAGGCAAAAGCCCGCGTCGGCTTCCAGCTGCTTGCCCAACTTGTCGATGGGCAGGATGCGCCGGTGGTCGGTGAGCGGGTGGATGAGGACGACCGTGTCGTTGCGCGCCTCGACGATCTCGTCCAGGTAGGTGATGGCGCCGCAGCGGGCCCCTTGGGTCAGCGGGCCGTCCTGCCAAACGGTCTGGTTGTCGATGATGAGGTACCTGCCCACCAGGTCGGAAGCAGACAGGTCTTCGTTGCAGGCCACCGTGATCAGGGGTCGATTCAGCCGCCAGCTCATGTGCTCGACGAAGCGCGTTTTGCCGCAGCCGGTGGGGCCTTTGAGCAAGACCGGCAGCTTTGCGTGATAGGCGGCCTCAAACAGCTCGATCTCCTCCCCCAGGGGCAGGTAATACGGCGCATCGTGTGCGCGCTTGGCAGGCGCGCCAGCGTGTGCGGCCATCTATTGTTCCCTTCCGATCGACGATTTCGCGGATGTGCGGGCACAGATCAAGCATCCCGCAGGGCCGGTCAAACCGGCGTTGTCCCCGCATCGGGGCCGCGACCAGTATACGCACCCAAGACCAGCTGGGCCACGTTCGGTTTCGCTTGCAACAAGCGCAGAAAATGCGTATTCTATCTAGCAATTGAGAGGATTTTGAGAGGGTGAGCCATGAGCCAGATCCGCAACATCCACATCGAAGACGAGATGAGGCAGTCGTACATCAACTACGCCATGAGCGTCATCCGCGGGCGCGCCATCCCCGACGTGCGGGACGGCCTCAAGCCCGTGCAGCGCCGCATCCTGTACGGCATGGACCAGCTGAGCCTGCAGTTCAATCGCCCGCAGAAGAAGTGCGCGCGCATCGTGGGCGAAGTCATGGGCAAATACCACCCCCACGGCGACCAGGCGATCTACGACGCGCTGGCCCACATGGCTCAAGACTTCTCGCTGCGCTACCCCTTGATCGACGGACAGGGCAACTTCGGCTCGATCGACGGCGACGCGCCTGCCGCGATGCGCTACTGTGTCACAGGGGACACCCGGATCGCAACGCCCAACGGCACGCTTCGCATGGATGAGTTGATCTCCGGCGCGCAAGCCGAATCCGACAACGACCTGGACGTCGAGGTGTTCGACCATCGGGGCAAGTCGGTGCGCGCATCGAAGCTCTTCCATTCAGGCAGCCATCCGACGCTGCGCCTGCGGACGGCGCAGGGG